>NZ_JBXGGR010000092.1:0-52888 GCF_056855035.1 Suttonella sp. | reverse complement strand
GCATCTTAATGTCAATACAGATTGGTACCTGTATAAAATCAGGCATTTGGTAGAAAATGCCTTTGCACGTTTAAAGCACTTTCGTGCAGTTGCAACGCGATATGATAAATTAAAACGCAATTATGAAAGTACCGTTGCATTGGCTTGTGCTTTGATTTGGTTGAAATTATAGGTGAATTGTCATTAGCCCCTAGCTATTTAACAAAGCTTCTTTGAAAATACCGCCGCAAGGGCTTTGTGCCAAATCTCAATACCTGCCTCGGCGCTTCTGGCTTCTTCGCTTAAAATGCGGCGGAATTGCTTGGCGCCGACTTGTCCGTTAAACAGTCCGAGCAGATGCCGCGTATAATCGCTGAGGCGTTCGCCATTGCCCAAAGCCTTTATCAACAAAGCTTCCAAATCGGCTAAAACGCTCTCAAGGATCGGGATTTCGCACCCGAATAAATCGGCGGCTTCCAATAAGAGACGCGGTTCTTGGTAAGCGGCGCGTCCTAACATCACGCCGTCCACCGCCTGCAAATGCTGTTTGGCTTCGGCAATGCTGTTAATGCCGCCGTTGATGACAATATGCAGTTCGGGAAATCGCTGCTTGAGTTCATAAACCAATTCATAATTCAGCGGCGGAATATCGCGGTTATCCTTAGGACTTAAGCCTTGCAGCCATGCCTTGCGTGCATGCACGATAAACACGCGGCAATCGCTTTCATTCGCCAGACAATCGACAAAATCAATTACTTGCCGCTCGTCCTGCTCATCAATGCCCAAACGGTGCTTAACCGTTACCGGCACATCGCTTTCTTTCTGCATGGCTTTTAGACATTGGGCGACCAAACGCGGCTCTGCCATCAGGCAGGCGCCGATACGATTGTTTTGCACGCGGTCGCTGGGGCAACCGACATTCAGATTGATTTCCGCATAGGCGAATGTTTGAGCTATCGCGCTGGCTTTTGCCAATTCATCGGCTTTGCCGCCGCCCAATTGCAGGGCGCAGGGCATATCGCCGCTATGCTTGAGATAACGCGCGGCATCGCCGAAGATAATCGCCCCGGTAGTAACCATTTCGCTATACAGCAGTGCCTGCGGGCAAAGAATGCGGTGGATGCGCCGACATTGCGGCGTTGTCCAATCCAGCATCGGCGCTACGCTAAAACGCCGCGCAGCGGCTAAAGCATCAATTGACATAGGCTTTTAAAACGTGGTCTTTGATGCCTTCGCGCTGCAGGCGGTTTTGAATATTCACCGCCTCCTCGCGTTCCGCATAAGGCCCGATTTGCACTAAGAATAAAGTGCCGTCTTTGATAATCTGCACCGGATAATCGCGCAAAATCATTTTCGCTCTGAGGCGGTCGGCATGCGCTTCTTCGCTGAATGCTCCGATCTGAATGCGGTAATGCCGCCCTTTGATGCTGCTTTTATCCGCTTGGGCAATTTTGTGCTGCAATTCCTCTTTGACTTGCTCGTCGCGTTTGCGCAAAGATTCATAGAAACTATATTTCGGCGTTTGCGCCGCTTGAGCGGCTTGCCTGTTGTTTTGCTGCTCTGTTTGCGCAGGCGGTTTTTCCGCCACCGGACGCACATAGCCTTCTTTGTGTTCTTTGAAGAAATTCACGCCGATCAGCAATAAAATTCCCAAAATCAGGAACAGCAAAAACATACCCATGATGCGCTGCGCCCAAAAGGCCTTGCTATTGGGACGCGGCGCATTTTTATTACGCTTACGTTTGTTTGCGCTGGCTTTTTTACTCACATTCTCTCCTGCGCCTGCACGCCGACAACCGCCAAAGCATTACGTAATACCTGCCCCACGCAATCGGTCAGCAGCAAACGCGCCGCGCGAATCTCCGCATCTTCGTGCAGAACCTTATGCCCCGCATCATAGAATTGATGCCAAGCGGTCGCCAAATCGCGCAGATAACCGATGACCATATGCGGCGCCAATTGCTCGCCGGCGCTGATCAGCATATCGCGGTAACGTCCCAATTCGCGAATCAGGGCTTTTTCTTCCGCCTCATTCAACTGATTGCGCAATTTCAGGGCATCTTCCACCTGATATTCCACTCCTGCTTCTTTGGCGCGCTCCATCACGCGGCAAGTCCGCGCATGGGCATACTGCACATAGTAGTAAGGATTGTCTTTGCTGCTGGAAACCGCCAAATCCAAGTCGAAATCCAAATGCTGCTCGGGTTTACGCATCACATAGAAAAAGCGCGCCGCATCCGAGCCGACTTGCTCGCGCAATTCCCGCAGGGTAACGAATTCGCCGCTGCGCGTACTCATCTGTACTTTCTGCCCGTTTTGATACAAAACGGCAAACTGCACCAAAGCGATATGCAATTGGCTAGGATTTAAATTCAATGCCGCTAAAGAAGCGCGTACGCGTGCCATATAGCCGTGATGATCGGCGCCGAAAATATCGATCATCACATCATAGCCGCGTTCGTATTTATCCAAATGATAGGCAATATCGGAAGCAAAATAAGTAGTTACGCCGTTTTCCCGCTTAACCACGCGATCTTTCTCATCGCCGAATTCTTCCGCCTTAAACCACAAAGCGCCGTCTTTCTCATAAATAAAGCCGCCTTCCTGCAATTTGGCTAAGGTTTTTTCCACCATGCCGCTGCCAAACAAAGAGCGCTCCGAGAACCAACGCTCGAATTCCACGCCGAATTCCTGCAAATCCTGTTTGATATCTTCTACTTCCGCCTGCAATGCCGTTTGGAACACCGTCTCGTAGTTTTCAGCGCCTAATTTAGCTTTCAATGCCGCAATCGCGCCGTCAATCCATTGATCACGCGCACCTGCCGCCGCTTCCGCCTCGCTCCACTCCTTAGGCTCGGCATGCAACCATTGCTCAGGCTGATGCAATAAGACTTCGCCATGCGCCGCTTTCAGACTGTCGGCAATGCCAATCACATAATCGCCTTGATAAATCCCCTTAGGCAGCACTTTATCCACGCCGCATTGCTGCATATAACGCCAATACACCGACAAAGCCAAAATATCCATCTGGCGTCCGGCATCATTAACGTAATATTCCTTATCGACCTGATGACCGTTGACCTTAAGCAAATTCGCCAAGCTGTCGCCATACGCGGCGCCGCGCCCATGCCCGACATGCAAAGGTCCGGTGGGATTGGCAGAAACAAATTCCAGCAAAATTTTCTGCGTCGGCACCGCTTGCTGCCGACCGAAATGCTCGCGCTCGCGCACAATATCCGCCAACACGGCGGTAGCGCTGCCTTTTGCCAAGCGGATATTGATAAAGCCCGGTCCCGCCACTTCCATACCTGCCACGCTGTCCATCAAAGGCACGCTGACGATAATTTTATCCGCCAAATCGCGCGGCTTCATGGCGAAAATCTTGGCAAATTTCATCGCCACATTGCTGGCGAAATCGCCGTGCGCAGGGTCTTTGCAGCGCTCGATTTCAATCGCTTGATTGAGATTTTCGGTGGGGATATTGTGGGTTTTCGCTAATAATACTAAGGCACTCGCCAACCCATCTTGAATTTCGGCTTTCATCGTCTGCTCCGCAGCAAAAATTAAAACGCGCTATTTTACCGCGCTAAGGGCTTGCCGCCAAATGCTGAATAATAAAGCCGGCAAAGTGTCGATGCTATAGAAACAGGCGTAGAGATAAACGGTAATATTTGCTTGAGGCTGGTATAAATACGCCTATCTCTATTACAATACGCGCCTTTATTTTTCAGAAAGTTCCATGTCAAAACTCAGTGTGCTTATTTTGGCGCGTAATGAAGCGCATAATATCCGCGATTGCATAAACAGCTGTCGCTTCGCCGATGAAATTTTGCTGATTGATGATTACAGTCAGGATGATACCGCTCATATCGCTGCTGAATGCGGAGCGAAAATCATCCAACGCGCAATGAATGGCGATTGGGGAGCGCAGCAAAGCTTTGCCATTGGTCAAGCCGCTCATGAATGGATTTTCTTTATTGATGCCGATGAACGTTGCTCGCCCGAATTAGCTGAAGAAATTCAATCAGTTGTTGCTAAAAATGAAGCGGCTGCTTATTGGATTCAGCGGCATAACCGTTTTCAGCATCATCAAGCCCGACACGGCATTCTGCGTCCTGATTTTGTTTGCCGCCTGATGCCGGCCGAAGGCAGCCGCGTAGAAGGCTATGTACATCCCAAAATTATCCATCCTTACGAAAACCGCCGTTTGCAGCAGCCGATGTATCATTACACCTATGATAATTGGCAGCAATATTTCAATAAATTCAACCACTACACCACGCTGGCAGCGGAAAAATACCGAGCTGAAGGCAAATCCGTCGGTTTTATCAAAGATATTATCCTGCGTCCGTTCTGGGCATTTTTTAAAGTCTATTTCATCAATCGTGGTTTCTTAGACGGCAAATTAGGTTGGATTTTTGCCGTTAATCATTATTTCTACACCATGAATAAATACGTCAAACTCTATTATCTTTATCAATCCAAAGGCAAACTTTAGACGTTTGTCTTATCGCTAATCTATCCACAAAGGATCGACGTCTATCGCTACCCGCACCGCAAAGGCTTTGCCTTGCGCCAACAGCCATTGGTTGAGCGCTGGCAATTGCTGCTGCAAACTGGCACGATTATCCGATTGAATCAGGACTTGGTAGCGCTGCAATCCGTCTTTGCGCAGCATCAAAGCCGGTGCAGGCCCCAGCCATTGCCAGTCTTGTCCGATACCTGCCGCCTGCGCGCCTTCGCAGGTAAATTGCAGGGCTTGGGCGGCGCGTGCGCCGTCGCGATGGCGCGCCGTTAATAAGACTTGCGCACTGTAAGGCGGCAAATGGGCGCGTTTGCGTGCTGCCGCAAGCCTTTGCAAAGTCTCGCGGTAAGGCTGCTGAAAGAGGCGGAATACCGGCTGCGCCGCTTGGCGGGTCTGAATCCAAATATGCCCTGTCGATTCGCGTCCCGCACGTCCGCCGACCTGCATCAGGGTTTGCGCCAAATGTTCTTCGGCGCGAAAATCGCTGCTGTAAAAAGCGGCATCGGCATCCACCACCGCCACCAATTGCAGGGCGGGAAAATGATGCCCTTTGGACAGCCATTGCGTGCCTAAAATAATATCCGCCTCGCCGGCTTGTACCTGCACAATCGCCTGCTGAAATTGCGCCGCGCTGCGATAAGCATCTGAATCAATGCGCAAAATACGCGCTTGCGGAAATTGCAGACGCAGGCTTTGTTCTAATCGCTGCGTGCCATAACCCAATAATTTCAATTCCTTGCTGCCGCAAGCAGGACAATGGGTCGGAATATCGCGGCTGCGTCCGCAATGATGGCATTGCAAATTGCGGCTGCTCAAATGCGCCGTCATCGCGCAATCGCAGGCGCTGCATTGCAGGGCTTCGCCGCAGTCTTCGCAGCGCAGCAAGGGCGCATAGCCGCGCCGATTGAGAAACAGCATCACTTGATGCCCGTCGCGCAATTGGCGGTGAATTTCGCTAATCAGGCGGAAAGACAAGCCATCCACCTGCTCCGGCGTGTTCATGTCGTCAATGGTAATCCGCGCCTGCGCCTGCGCCAAAACCCTTGACTGCAAACGGATATCGCCCCACATGCCGCGCTCGACCTGCGCCCAGACTTCCAAAGGCGGCGTCGCGCTTCCCATTAACACGGGAATATTCAATGCTTTGGCACGCAAAACCGCCATATCGCGCGCATGATAATGAAAGCCTTCCTGCTGCTTATAAGCCTGATCATGACATTCATCAATCACAATGCCGCGCAAATCCGCAAAAGCGCCGAATAAAGCCGAACGCGTACCGATTAAGACCTGTACATCGCCGGCGCGCACATCCTGCCATACTGCCAAACGCGCCGCATCCGTCATCGCGCTGTGATGCTTGGCAAGCGCACAAGACAAACGCGGACGCAAACGCTGATACAGCATTTCCACCAAAGCGATTTCCGGCGCCAATACCAATACCTGTCCGCCACCGCTCAACAATTGCTCAATGCGGCGGATATAGACTTCCGTCTTGCCCGAACCCGTTACCCCGTCTAACACATCCACGACAAAACCGCTGCGCTTCGACAAATATACTAAGGCTGCCGCCTGTTCCGCGCTTAAATCAGGCGCGGAAATTTGCGCCGTCGCCTCATATTGAAACTGCTCTTCTTGCGCCAGCAAACCGCGTTCGCCCATATCGCGCAGCCAAGCGAGGCTTAAGCTGAATTGTTCACGCAAAGCCTGCTCCGACTGCCGCCCCGATTGCAAAGCAGTTAAGACCTCGCGCTGTTTGCTGCCTAATTTACCGCCTAATGCCGCAGCGCCTGCCGCCGTCAAGCGATAAAAACGCGCCAAGCGGCGGCGGTTCTCCGCCCCATGCAGCAAAGCATTGGGTAAGGCGCTGGCAATCACTTCCCCTAAGGGATGTTGATAATAACGTGCCGCCTGCTGCAAAAAGCCCAGCAATTCCGCATCCAAGACAGGTGCTTCGTCTAAAACGGCGGCAATGCTTTTTAATGCGCCCTCTTCCTCTACATAAGGCGCAGACGCCAACACAATCCCGATTTCTTCTTTTCTGCCAAAAGGCACGCGCACCCGCTGTCCCGCCATCAAAGGGCAGTGATGCAAATAGCTAAATGCGCTGAACAAAGGGCGCGGCACCGCTACGCTGATACAAAAGGGCGCGCCCGATTCTATCGGTTTACTCATCAAATCATGTTATCCTATAACGGAACTTTTACTCTGTGATTATATGTCTGATCCACTTATTTCCCTCGAACATATCAGTTACCGCATCGGCGGACGCAGCATTTTACATGACATTTGCCTGCCAATTGAAAGCGGAGAATTATTAACCATCGTCGGACCCAACGGCGCCGGCAAAAGCACATTGATGCGCCTGATTTTAGGACATTACCGCCCCAGCAGCGGCAGCATCACACGCCGCAAAGGACTGCGACTGGCCTATGTGCCGCAAAGTTTTCATACCCCTTCCGATTTACCCATCAGCATGCGCCGCTTTCTCAAAGGCTTGGATTATCAGCAATCGGACTCGCCGCTGGATTCCTTAAACATCCGCCATTTGCTTGACAGCCCCCTGCAAAATCTCTCGGGCGGCGAAACGCAGCGTCTTTTACTGGCACGCGCCATGCTCAATCGTCCCGAATTAATCGTTTTGGACGAACCAGCGGCGGGCATCGACCCTTCCGCCTTGGGCAATTACTACCACCACATCCGCGACTATCAGCTGAAAACCCGATGCGCGATTGTCTTAGTCTCGCATGATCTGCATCTCGTCATGGCGGCAAGCGATAAAGTGCTGTGCTTAAACGGACATATCTGCTGCATGGGCAAACCGCAGGAGATTGCCCGACACCCCGATTTCCTGCGCCTGCTCGGACAAGCCGAAGCCGCCGAACTCGGCATCTACCATCATCATCACAACCATCAACACCTATGAATTTCTTCTTACAATTTGTCTTGATTCCTTGGGCTTGCGCCGTTTTATCCGCCGCTGCCGCCGCGCCCTTGGGCAGCATCATCTCTTGGCGGCGCCTAATCTATTTCGGCGAAGCCCTTGCCCATAGCGCTTGGCTGGGCATTGCCTTGGCATTATATTTCCGCCTGCCCATCTATCTCGGCATTTGGGGCATTACCGCTCTATTAGTCATCCTGCTCTATGTCATCAAACGCCGCACCGGCGCAGACGGCAACAACATCCTCGGCACCCTCTCGCATTTCATGCTGGCATTAGGCGTGATTGCGCTGTCGAAAATGGAGAATATCCGCACCGACCTGTTTGGCTATTTATTCGGCGACATCTTAAACACCGGCGGCAGAGACTTGCTGCTCATTGCCATTGCCACCGTGCTCACGCTCCTACTCATTAAATGGCTGTGGCAACCCCTGATTCTGCTGACCATCAGCGAAGACATCGCCCGTACAGAAATCCCGAATGTGCATCGCTACGAAGGCATTTTCCTGCTCCTGCTCGGACTATTCACCGGCATTATGATTCAGTTTCTAGGGCTGATGCTGGTCATGGCATTTCTGATTATCCCCATTCAAACCACCAACCGCTTCGCACACACGCCGGAGCAATGCGTGCTGTGGGCGGCGATACTCTCGGCGATTGCCGCCACGCTCGGCGTCGGCATGGCATATTTATGGGATTTTCCGGTCGCTCCCGCGATTGTCAGCATCAGCGGCATCTGCTATTTCGCCGCCTTGTGTTACCAAAAATTATACGTTAAGGAAATGCCGCGTCCGACAACAAGCCGACCTTTAGCATCCTCTCAAAAAACAGAAGAAAAACTTTGACTTCCGAGCGGCGGCTGCGTAATATGCTGCGATTTTTCTAACCCCGCCATATTTTATGACGAAACAAAAGACCCAATCGATTGAAAACAATCAAAAATATACTCCAGCTGACGGCGAAGAATACATGTCTGCCAAACAATTGGAATATTTCACGCACCTGCTTCATCAATGGAAGCAGGAAATTATTGACGAAAGCGAACGTACCCGCGAATACCTCAAAGACGAAAACACCCATACGGCGGATTTAAACGACCGCGCCACCCAAGAAGAAGAATTCTCGCTGGAACTGCGCACGCGCGACCGCCAACGCAAACTCATGCACAAAATCGACAAAGCCCTTGAGCGCATTAATAGCGGTGATTTCGGCTACTGCGACCAATGCGGCGAAGAAATCGGCTTCCGCCGTTTGGAAGCCCGCCCGACCGCCGAATTATGCATCGATTGCAAGCAAATTGCGGAACGACGCGAAAAAGGCTTTTTTGAAGACCGCTGATGCACATTATTTGTTCGCACGGACGCGGCGGCAGCCCTGATGATGCGATTATGCAGCAGCTGGCAAAGACCGCAGGTCGCTTCTGCGACGCTGTCAGCAGCATCCACGATACCGACATCCAGCAAGACCCCGAAGCCCGCGCCGCACGCTTAATTCAAAACATTCAAAGCCTGCCTGCCCAAGAAACGGTCATTTTGGCGGGTTTTTCCATGGGCGGCTACACCTCTGTGCTCGCCGCCGAGCAATGCCGGCAAGTACGCGGACTCTTTCTTGTTGCCCCCGCCCTCTATCTGCCGCATTACGCCCAACATCGTTACAGCAACGATCTGATTAATGTTGAAATTGTGCACGGCTGGTCGGACGACGTCGTCATTTTCGAACATTCCCTGCGCTTTGCCCGCGAATGCAATGCGCCCCTGCATCTTCTGCCCGGCGGACACATGATGCTCTCGCAACTCTCTCGCATTGACGACTTATTCAGCCATTATTTGCAGCGTGTTATTAAATAATTCAAAGACGGTGTCTTAGCCCCGTTTTTGCGGTATGATTGCCCAAGTTTCTTCAAGGAGTTTATCGTGATTTCACTCAAAAAATTATGGCTTATCAGCTTGTTGATGCTATCCGGCTTTGCGCTTGCCGCCAACCCCGTCGGCTACTGGCAATTAAAAGACAAAACCGGCCGCCCCACCATGATTATCCGCGTCTTCCAAGACGGACAAGGACTGGCAGCCAAATTGATTGAATACGTACCTAACCGCAATGCGCGCTGCAGCAAATGCGAAGGCGAAAATGCCGACAAACCCATCCGCGGCATGGTGCTTATCACAGGCTTGCAGGCAGACGGCGACAATCAATGGAGCGGCGGCAAAATTCTCAATCCTCTGACCGGCAAAGTCAGCAAAGTACAGATGACGATTAATGCCGCCGGTACCGAGCTGAAAATCAACAGCTACGGATTCCTTTCTTGGTTCGGAAGCGCCGATGTCTGGACCAGAAGAAAATAAATCCGCCTATTCCCTGCGCTTTTTTTCATGGTGTCTGTTGATTTGGGTCAGCAGCATTCCTTCCTGCATGATGCTTCTGCGTTAATGAAAAAAAATTGGCTCACAAAGCTTAAAAGCAAAGCCCTGTTGCTGCGCGGTTCCAGCCTGCTGCTGCCTGTCCTGCCGCTCAGCCTGAGCGCGATTATCGGCTTGTTTCAAGCGCGCGCGCTTAAAGTCGGCATTAGTTTATTGGCCTGCGCCTGCTTTATCTATGCCGCCAAATGTACGCGCCATTACTACCGCCAATTAGCCCAAGCCCTGCAGGAAGACCAAGCGCTGGGCGAAATACGGGACAGCCGCGGACAGGGACTGGCAGCCTTTACCTTAGCCATACTTCTGTTATCCGTCTATCTCCTGCGTCATCCGCTGTGGATTTTGCTCGGCACATTGGCAGGCGCCGGCAGCTATTATTTTCATTACATGCAAGCGCAGCAACTGCCGCAGAGCGCGGATAATCCGCCGCCGCACAACAATACCCAACATTTATCCCCGACCCTGCAGGCGATGATTGCAGATGCGGAAAACCATAACGCCGCATTATGGCAATTAAGCGAAGCATATCGGCAGCATCCTTTAAACGCAGCGCATGTTTTAAGCGAAAAAATACGCATCAGCGCGCAGCGCGCCCAACGCCTAATCAGCCTATGTGCCCAAGAAGCGGACAACATCCGCCGCCTGCGTCCCTTTTTCATCGTGCAATTGCCCGAAATTGTGAGCATTTGCCAAGCCTGCCTGCAAGAAAATCCGGAACAAAGCGAGCATTTGGCACAATTAGACCGCTTATTAGACAGCGTCAACCACACCTTTGCCGAACAAAGCCGCGCCCTGCTTGCGCATGACAATATTCAGTTACACAGCAAAATGGACGTTTTGCGCCAACAATTAGAGAGTAGCCATGACAAACAACAGCACTAATCCTAGTAGCCAAACTTTTCTCGATAACGAGCAGCTTGACGAGCAGCGCGTGCGTAACCTGGCAAGCTCGCTAGACATCCACAGCAGTCACAGCGTGCTGAATTTCGGCTCCAAAGCACAGCAGGAATTAACCAGCGTCGCCGATGCCATGCTGAAAAACGTGCAAATCAAAGACAGCGGACAGGCGGGCGAATTGCTCACGCAAATGGTGCTGACCCTCAAAGGACTGCAAAACGCCCAAGAAGAATTGAAAAAGAAAAACGGCTTTTGGGCAAAACTCTTCGGCAAAACCCAAGAGCCGATTCTCGCCTTCATGCAGAAATTCACCACCGTCAGCGACCAAGTCGATGCCATCAGCAACCGCTTGGAAAGCCAAAAACAAAACCTCTTAATCGACATCAACAGCCTCGACCGCCTTTATGAAGTGACGCTGAACCATTACCGCGAACTGGCGCATTTCATTGCCGCCGGCGAGGCGGCAAAGCGCCATGCCGACGAAGTAACCCTGCCCGTTCTCAAAGAACGCGCGGAAAAAAACAATACGATGGAAAATGCGCAGGCGCTGCGCGATTATCAAAGCCAGCGCGATGAACTCGAACGCCGCCTGCAAGATTTGCTGCTCACGCGCCAAGTGGCGACGCAATCCCTGCCCAGCATCCGCCTGATTCAGGAAAACGACAAAGGATTGGTCAATAAAATCAATACCACGCTTGTCAACACCGTTCCTTTATGGCGGCAGCAATTGGCGCAATCTTTGGCGATTCACCGCAGCAGCGAAGCCGCGCAGGCGCTCAAAGCTAGCAGCGATTTGACCAATGAACTGCTCCTGAAAAATGCCGAGAATCTGCAAATGGCGAACCGCGAAACGCGCGAACAAATCGAGCGCGGCGTTTTCGACATCCAAGCGGTAGAAGAAGCCAACCGCCGCCTTATCGCCACCATTGAAGAAAGCATCGAGCTCAATAGCAATGCGCAAAAAGCGCGCGAAGAAATCAAACAGCGTCTGCAAGAAGCGGAAGCGCAGCTGAAAAGCACTTTAAAAAACGCTGCTAAATAAGGAATTTTTATGCTGAATCATCTATTTGCCCGTTTTATGCAGCAAAACAAGCAAACCAATGTCTTGCAATCCGCATCTGTCGGGGAATGTCTGCATATTCAATATATCGATACATTTTCTGAGCCCTGCTTATTGCGCGTCGCCGCCAAACAGCAAGTCTGCCTCGTGCAAAACGGCTGGCGCAGCCCGATTTATCAAGAAGGCGAGTACGCCCTCTCTTCAAGAGCACTCAGCGCCTTGAATCCCAATATGCCGCTGCAATTAATCTTCCTGCACATCGAGCACAGCCTGCAGCGCGACTGGCAGCATCAAGGCTTGCATCTGCAGGGGCAATACCAATTGCGCATTTTGAACAGCGAAGCCTTTTTAAGTCAGCTCTTAAGCCTGTCGCCGACGCCCGATTTGAGCGCATTCGATCAATGGCTAGTAACACAAATCGAGCATATCGTGCAGGAGCAGCAAATTTCCATGCAGGACCTGCAAGATTACCCGCAGCGCCTTGCCCTCTTTCTTAAAGACGTTCTCAATGCACGCCTATTAAATCCCCAAGACATGACGCTGGAGCGCTTTAGCGCCGATTATGAAATTCCTGCCGCCGCCGATGCCGCCGCGCAAGAAAGCGCCACAGAAAAGTCCTCGGCGCCAATCACAGCCGCCGTCCCGCTTTCTCTCACTGCCGAGCCGCAGGAAAACGAAATCGCGGAATTTTACTGCGCCATGAACGGCGGTCAACAAGGACCTTATCGGTGCCAAGACTTGCAAAAACTCATCAACAGCGGCGAGATTACCCCACACACCCTCGTATGGAAACCGGGTTTACACTCATGGCAAGCCATCAAACACATTCCTGAATTTCAACGGCATGACAATACAATCAATGACTAATTTTTCCCTGCACCTCGCCCTAATCGCCGCCTGCTGCGCCGCTTTACTATTCAGCCCCGAAAGTCAGGCGCAATCCGCCAATCAGCTCTATATCTGCGATAACGGCAGCGGCAGCACCAATATCGTCAGCGCCGCCCAGCGCAGCGGCAAATGCAAACCCTATCAAAAAGGCATGTTCGGCAATTACAATGCCGGCGCCACCGTCATGCCCTTAGACAAAGCCACCGAAAATTTCACCGACAAAGCCGAAAGCAGTAATCTGTTTGCCAACGTTATTGCCGCAGAAGAACAGCAGGCGGCATTAGCTGCAAATCCTGCTTCCGTACCTGCGGAAAACTTCAAAGAAACCGGTGCCATCCACATTTTCTATTGCCCCGATTACCGCACCGGACGCATGATTGAAGCCACCAGTCCGCCCGAACCGACCTGCCGTTCCATCGGTATCAAAGCCGAAGTACAAGACCCGCGCGGCATCGTGCCGACGCCCAAAAGCGCCGCCGAACCGCAGATTGCGCCGACCAAAGACGGCAGCGGTGCCATTGTCGCCACCGATTCGCCGCCGACCGACATTTACAAATGCTTTGATCAGGAAGGACTGCCAACCTTTGTCGCCAGCGACCAAACCGATAAATACCGCCGTTGCAGCTTCTTCCAACGCTCCTATGCCGGCGTGAAAGCCGATTTCACCCAACAGGCCCGACAGCCGCAAGCCCCTTCCTTAACCCAATTGGCGGCACAAGGCGTCGGCGCAGCGCCGACCCCTACCGCTTCAGCCGCCCTGCGCTGCGTCGGTGCGGGCAAAGTGGAATTTAACGGCAGCACCCGCGAATACAACTGCGCCACCCGCTCTTTCGACATGACCCCCGGCTCTTCCGGCGGACAAGTCATTCTCGGCGACCGCAGCGCCAATATCGCCGCACACCGCTTGGACTATTTCGGCTCGGAAGGCAGTTGCAGCGGCGTGGTTACTACGCCCGAAGGCCGCGTTCTGCATCTTGACCCGACTAAAGATTGTCCGGAAGCGCTGAAAATCGAGGCGCGCCGCATCGAAGCCGAATACGTCAAAACCATTTCGGTCAATGTCTCGGGTGCATTCTTAGAGCGTCAGCGCGGCTTATCGGCGCAAATCAATGAAATCGCCGCGCGCATCGGCGTCGATCCTTATTTGGTTCATGCCGTCATTTCCGCCGAATCCGCCTATAAAAGTCGCGCCGTCTCGCATGCCGGCGCCCAAGGTCTGATGCAGCTCATGCCGGCAACCGCCCGACGCTTCGGCGTGTCCGATTCTTTCCACACCGGCGAGAACATCCGCGGCGGTACCACCTACCTCAAATGGCTACTGAAGGAATTCAACGGCAATTACCAACTTGCCATCGCCGGCTACAATGCAGGCGAAGGCAATGTGAAGAAATACGGCTATAAAATACCGCCTTTTATCGAAACCCGCGCCTATGTACCGAAAGTCATGGAATATTACCGCAAATATAAGGCGAACCCCGCTTTGATTGGACTGCAATAATGAACAAAACCCTTCTCGTCCTTGCCTGTCTGTGGACAGGTGCCTTCCTTCCCGCGCAGGCAAAATCCTGCGGCAGTTATCTCAAAGACGGCAAAACCCACCAAATCCCCTGCTCGCTCGGCAAAGACTTGAAAAGCAGCGTCGCGGCAGGGCAGACCTGCAAAGCAGAAATCAAAGTCAACGGTTTAACGGTAAAATTGCGTCATCAATGCGTGATCAAACCCAGCGGCAAAACCGGCGCCCAAAGCGTTGTCGAGCCGCAGGGCAGTATGCGCGAACGCCTCAACCAACTTAAAGCCATCATCAATACTTTGGCGGCAAAACACGGCATCGAGCCGGCTTTGGCGCATGCCGTGATTACCGTGGAATCCGCCTATCGCAGCGACGTGGTTTCCAGCAAAGGCGCCATCGGACTGATGCAGTTGATGCCCAACACCGCCAGCCATCTCAATATTGCCGACCCCTTCGACAGCCGTCAAAACATTGACGGCGGCATCCGCTACTTAAAAGAATTGCTCGGGCGCTTTAACGGCAATACCACCCTTGCCATTGCCGCCTATAATGCCGGTCCGGGCGCGGTGAGCAAATACGGCAACCAAATCCCGCCCTATACCGAAACCCAGAATTACGTCAAACGCGTAACCGCTTACCGCGACAAATACCGCCAAGAATGGAAATTACATATCTACTAATCCACAGGACCTTTCATGCTCGTTAAATACCTCTCTTCCTTCATGCTGTTTCTTTTCAGCCTGCCCTCGCAGGCGGCAGAAAGCCTCCTGCAAGCCGAAACGGCGGTTCAAAACGGTGCACCGCTCAGCCAATACCAACATCTTGCCGCGCATCCGCTCTATCCCTATCTGCAATACCGCCATTACCGCAACCATCTGCAAACCCTGCCCAGCCAAGAAATCAGCGACTTTCTGCGTCTGCATCCGCGCGCACCCTTTTCCGGCTGGCTAGCCGAACATGCCTATCCGCTGTGGCTGGCACGCGGCGATTATGCCGCCATTCTCAATAGTTACTCCCCCGCTTTTGCCGATGAAAGCATCGAATGCGAATGGCGTTTGGCGAATCTGCGCAGCGGCAATCGCGCCCAAGCCCAGCAAGGACTGGAAGCATTATGGCTGTCGCCTAAAAGCATCGAAGCCGCCTGCGATCCGCTCTTTGCCCAATTGCCGCCGAGCGCCGCGCAAATCGAAGCGCGCTTCCGTCTGGCAATGCTGGAAGGCGAACTCAGTCTTGCCAATCATCTGCGTCCGCGTCTGCAAGGCAATGCCGCCTCCGCCGCCGACACATGGCTCGCCATCCGCCGCGGCAGCCTGCCGCTTAATAGCGCTTTAAGCATCAACGAGCCGCAATGGCGCGCCGCCGCGGTCAGCGACATCTTGCACCGCTATGCACGCGAACGCCTGCATGAAGTGGCGGCAATAGCGCAGCAAGGCATTCAAGCCGGCGTATTTTCCTTAGAGAAAGAAGCCGCCGCCAAAGGCTTATCGCGCGTTGCGGCACGACTGGCGCAAGAAGACAATCCGCTGGCAGAAAGCATCTTCGCCGGCATTCCGCAGGGCTTGCACGATAAAAACGCCGTCTTCGACCTCATCGCCTACGAATTGCGCCTGCAACGCTGGCAGCAGCTGATACCGCTGTTAAGCAATATGGGCGGCAAATCCGGCGCACAAGCGGAAGTGCAATATTGGCTCGGCAAAGCCTATGAAAAAACCGGACAGGCGGATAAAGCACGCCAACACTATCAAGCCGCCGCCGCGCAGCGCGATTTCTTCGGCTTCCTTGCCGCCGAAAAACTCGGACAAGCGCCGCAATTTAACGACAAACCGCTTTTGCGCGACAGCCATTACGCCCAAATCAGCACGCAACCGGCCGCCTACCGCTTGAAAACCTTCTTGCGCATGGGCGACATGCGCCGCGCCCAGCAAGAATACAATGGCTTAACCTATAAAATGCCGCCTGCCGAATTGCGCCAAGCCGCCCTGCTCGCCGCCGAGCAAGGCTGGGTCATTCAAAGCGTGGTCAGCTTAGTGAAAACCGAGGACTGGGACGCGCTCAATGTCCGCTTCCCTCTGCAATACGAGCAGAAAGTGCGGTATCTGGCGCAGCAAAACAGCATCAGCCCCGCCACCATTTTCGCCATCATCCGCAAAGAAAGCATTTTCCAACCGCAGATTAAATCCGGTGCCGGCGCTATCGGACTGATGCAAGTCATGCCCGCCACCGCGCGCCACGTCGCCAATCAAAGCGGCATCGCCTACAGCGGCAGCCAGCAGCTCACTGATATCGACACCAATCTGCAACTCGGCAGCCGCTATCTTGCCGACCGCTTAAGAGAATTCGGACACCTTGCCTATGCCGCCGCCGCTTACAATGCCGGACCTTCGCGCGTCAATACATGGCGCGCCAGACATCCCAATCTGCCGCTGGACGAATGGATAGCGCAAATTCCCTTTTATGAAACCCGCGATTACGTCAAACGCGTATTGGAATACGAGCGTATTTACGAATACCGCCTCGGCATCGCGCACAAACCTTATCGCCAACAAAGCCTCAGACCTTGGTAAGGAGAACCGATGAAAACCTTTATCTCTGCCTGTAGCTGCGCCCTATTGCTCAGCGCCTGCGCCAGCCAATCCGGCGACAGCATCGAAGCGCAAAATCCTGCGCAAGGGGCGGGCATTCCCCTGCCGCCGCAAGTCAAACTGCCGATTGGCGCCGACAAATGGACACTTTGGCAATGCGAAGACGGCAACCGCCTCGAAACGCGCTTAAGCGCCGACGGACGGCAATTACAGCTGCGCTATCAAGGACGCGAAGCGCAATTGCAGCAAGCCGCCTCCGCCCGTCCCGCGATTTTTGAAAATACCCACCTTGCTTTTTTTAGCGACGGCAAAACCGCCGCCGTCGGTCATCCGCACAGCCCGACGGTGCTGAGCAGCGGCTGCCGCTTAGGAGAACTGAAATGACACGTCAAGCCCGTATCGAACGCCACACCAATGAAACCAAAATCGACATCAGCCTTAATCTCGACGGCACAGGCAAAGCCCGCCTCAATACAGGACTGGGCTTTTTCGATCACATGCTTGAACAAATCGCGCGCCACGGACTCTTGGATATAGACCTGCGCGTCGAAGGCGATTTGCATGTCGATTGCCACCACAGCATTGAAGATACCGGCATTGCGCTCGGCGACGCCCTGCGTGAAGCCTTGGGCGACAAACGCGGCATTTACCGCTACGGACATGCCTATGTGCCGCTGGATGAAGCCTTATCGCGCGTGGTTATCGATTTTTCAGGCCGCCCCGGTCTGCATTTTCATGCCCAATTCAGCCGCGATAAAATCGGCGATATCGACACCGAAGCCTTTTTTGAATTTTTCCAAGGCTTTGCCAATCATGCCCGCGCTACCGTCCACATCGACAATCTGCGCGGCGTGAACAATCATCACATCATCGAAACCATCTTCAAGGCTTTCGGGCGTGCTCTGCGGATGGCGGCAGCAGAAGATCCGCGCGCCGCCGGCAGCATTCCCTCGACCAAAGGCTGCTTATAAATGCGCATCGCGATTATCGACTACGGCATGGGCAATCTGCACAGCGTACACAAGGCTTTGCAAAGCGTTGCCCCGACTGCCAAGCTCTGCCTTGCCACCGCCGCCGCAGACATCCGCCAAGCCGACCGCATCTTATTGCCTGGACAAGGCGCGATTGCCGCCTGCATGCGCGCTTTGCAAGATTTAGACCTGATTGACGCCCTGCAAACGGCGGCGCGCGAAAAACCCTTTTTAGGCATCTGCATCGGGCCGCAATTGATGATGCGGCGCAGCGAAGAAAACGGCGGTGTAGACGGCTTGGGCTTTTTTGAAGGCGAAGTCCGGCGTTTTCGCCCCGATTACCGCGACGGCGACGCGCCGATTAAAATTCCGCATATGGGCTGGAACCGCGTCCGACAAAGCCAAGCGCATCCGCTGTGGCAGAACATTGAAGATAATAGCTATTTCTACTATGTGCATAGCTACCATCTCTCGCCCAATCCGCATACCATCGGCAGCACGCAATACGGCATCGTCTTTCCTGCCGCCATTGCCCGCGACAACATCGCCGGACTGCAAGCCCATCCTGAAAAATCCGCTCAAGCCGGCTTGCAATTCCTTGCCAATTTCGTGAACTGGCAACCGTAAAACATCTATAAAGAGGAGAAACATGCACGCATCCGCCCCCGCACTTAAAGCCAGCGACAAAGCCGCCATTCTAAGCGAGGCTTTGCCCTATATCCGCCGCTTTGCCGGCTGTATTTTCGTGATTAAATACGGCGGCAATGCCATGACGGAAGAGAAACTCAAAGAAGGCTTTGCCAAAGACGTATCCCTGCTGAAATTGGTCGGTATTCATCCGGTGATTGTGCATGGCGGCGGGCCGCAAATAAACGCCATGCTGGAGAAAATCGGCAAGCAAGGCGAATTTGTGCAAGGCATGCGGGTAACAGACCCCGAAACCATGCAAATCGTAGAAATGGTCTTGGGCGCACAGGTCAATAAAGAAATCGTCTCGCTGATTAACCAGTATGGTGGCAAAGCGGTCGGCTTAACCGGACGCGACGCCCACTTTATCCGCGCGCGCAAACTCCTGCTCAATACGCCCGAACAAGGCTGTATTGATATCGGGCAAGTAGGCGAAATCGAGCGCATCGACTGCAGTCTGCTGCAAGAAATGGTAAAAGACGGCTATATTCCGGTCGTCGCGCCGATTGGCGCCGGTACAAACGGCGAAGCCTTCAATATCAATGCCGACGTGGTCGCAGGACGCCTCGCAGCGGAGCTGAATGCAGAAAAGCTGATTATGATGACCAATATCACGGGCGTGATGGACAAAGCCGGCAATCTGCTGACCAATCTCAGCCCGAAAAAAATCGAAACCCTGATTGCCGACGGCACGCTCTCCGGCGGCATGCTGCCGAAAATCGCCTCCGCCCTTGATGCCGCCGCAGAAGGCGTGAAAGCCGTGCATATTATTGACGGACGCGTGCTTAATGCCATGCTGCTCGAAATTTTCACCGACAGCGGCGTCGGCTCCATGATTTTAGCTGAATAAAAGGATGATGATGTTACCCATTCCTGCGATAGATCTCAAAGACGGACAATGCGTGCGCCTCAAACAAGGCCGCATGGAAGATGCTACCGTTTTTTCGAACGACCCCGTGCAAACCGCCGCCCATTGGATTGAGCAAGGCGCGACCCGCCTGCATTTGGTCGATTTGAACGGCGCCTTTGCCGGCAGCCCGCAAAATGCCGACGTCGTACGCGAAATTATGGCGGCATTTCCGCATATTCCCCTGCAAATCGGCGGCGGCATCCGCGATGAGGCAACCGCTTGTCATTATTGGGATTTAGGCGTGCAATATTGCATTATCGGCTCTAAAGCGGTCAGCCAGCCGCAGGCGGTCGCCGCCTTGGCCGCCAAATATCCGCAGCGCCTGATTCTCGGCATCGATGCCAAAGACGGCTATGTCGCCACCGACGGTTGGGCAAATATCTCCGCCGTCAAAGCCGCCGAACTGGCGACCGAATTCAATCCGGCACATTTTGCCGCGATTATTTATACCGACATCAGCAAAGACGGCATGATGGGCGGCGTGAATATCAAGCAAACCGCCGCCCTTGCCCGCGCCACCCGTATTCCCGTGATTGCCTCGGGCGGTGTATCCAGTCTTGCTGACATTCAGGTGCTTAAAAACAGCAGCACGCCGATTGCCGGTGCGATTATCGGACGCGCTCTGTATGACGGCGCATTCAGCCTGAACGAAGCCTATCAAACGGCAGGCATCTCGCCGCGTCCGATTCGCTTTAGCGACCGTATCGACAATACCGTTTACGCCCAAGCCATTGCCCTGCGCCGTGCAGTTTTTATTGAAGAACAAGGCGTCAGCGAAGCCGAAGAAATCGACAGCCCCGAACTCGAAGCCCGATGCCGTCATTTGGTCTTGCAAGACGCGCAAGGCAATCCGCTGGCGACAGCGCGCTTTTACCTCAAAGACGCCGAGCAAGCGAAAATCCAACGCGTTGCCGTGGCGAAAAGCGCGCGCGGCAGTGGTGCAGGTAAAGCGATTATGCTTGCCGCCGAAGCGCATGCACGCAAAATGGGCGCGAAAACTGCCGTTTTGGGCGCACAGGTACATGCCCTTGATTTCTATCGCAGCCTCGGCTATGAAGTGTGCAGCGAAGAATATCTGGACGCCGACATCCCGCACCGCGATATGCAAAAAACTTTGTAAAGACTTAATCGGCTTGCCGCACAGCACTTGCGGCAAGCCGATGGATGATTTACCAATCCATGAAAATATGGCGCACGGCGCTGAATGTCCAAGTCGTCAAGAGCGGCCAGCCCCACAGCCCTAAAGCCACCAGCAGTAAAAAGCCTAATAAAGAAGAGATTTTCGCCATCAGCAGCACCGTGAAAAATGCCGCACTAGCCGCGGCGCTGCACAATAATCCGAAAAATATTAGCGGTTTGATATTGCTTGCCATACCGTCGAACTGTAAAGCCAGCAATTGCTTGAAGGATTGGCGGGGAAATTCTACCAAGATCGGCAAAATCGCCCATGTGAAGAAAAGAATCACCGTTTGCGCGCAAACCATAAAAGCGGCGGCTTGGTAAATCTTCGCCGCTTCCGCCATATGCAGTTGCTCGTTTTCAATCCAGACCAACGGTTCGGGGAACAAGAGGTTTTGCAATAAGACTAAAACAAGGTCAAGCGTCAGAATAAATAAGCATAATTGTAAGAAAGAACGGCTTTTAATACGCGCTAAGGCGGCAAAAAAATCGTTCATTTCGGCTTTAATGCCGGCGGCGAGTTTGGCGCAAATTATCAACATGCCGGCTTGGATAAAGCATTGCGCCACCACCATCGGCACCAAGCCTAATAAAGGCAGGATAGCGGCGAAAATACCGCCGACAATCAAAGCGGCGAAGCTGATGGCAATGCCGATTACGCTGACCAGCATCCATAGCCAAGGCGCAGCCTGAATCAGACGCAAGCCGTCGGCAAACCAAATTTTCGCCTCATGAAGCGGACGCGCGTCGGCGCGCGCAAGCAAATGCATTTTTTGCATCATTCTTCCTTTTTATCTGAAAATGCGGATTTGTGCGGTAGAATATCGGTAAATCCTTCCAGAATCCAGCCGGGCTTAGACAAGCCCTTAATTATTTCTATGCTATCGAGAATTATTGTTTATTTATTTCCCCTGCTTTTGTGGTTTTCCAATCTCAGCCAAGCGCAAAGTCCTGAAGAATTGCGCACGGAAATTGCGCGGCGCGAAAAACTCATCCACACGCTCGCCCAAGAGTTGGAACAAGTACCACAAGCGGTTTCGCAAGAAGAATTAAGCGCTTTGCGCCTGAATGTCGATCAAGTCAAAATCGCCGCCGATGCCGCCAAAATCGCTATACAGGAAATGGAAACCCGTCTGCTCAATACGCAGAAACAATGCGAAGCGCTCAATGCGGAACTGCAAAAGCAAGCCAATCCGCTGACAAACTCGGTCAGCAAGGGCGAATCCGATACCGCTGCGCAATTCGCCGCCTGCCAAGAAAATGTCATCAATATCGGCACCATCCTGACTTTGCAAAAAAATGTGCAGCAATTGATTATCCGCCAACAAGGACTGCAAGAAAGCCTTTATCAGCGGCATAATGAATTATGGCTGCAAAGCCGCCGCGCCAATGAAAACACGCCCTATGCCGCCGCCACGGCATTGTCGCAGCAATTGCAGAAACTCAAATCCGAGCGCGAACGCCTCAACGCCGCCCTACCCTTTATCGGCGACGACCGCATGCGCCGCTTCAATCAGCAAATTGAAATGGCATTGATTACAAGGCAAATATTGATTGTCGATTTGCAGCTGGAATTTCATAATATCGACAACCGCCTGCAAGAATTGCAATTTGCCGATTTAAGCAGTGTATCTTTAGAACGGATTCATCAAGTTAAAGCGGAATTATCGGCGGGCGAACAACGCCTAAGCGCCATGCAGCAGCAATTAAGCAATAATATGGCGGTTATGGAGCAGCAATACGCCCTCTATCAACGCCAGCAACAGCAGATACCGCAGGGCATCGTCGAGCGTCATCGGCAATTGCAGGAACAATATCAAGCCTTCAGCGAGGCGATTATCAATGCGCAGGCAGCGCAGCAATTGATTGTGCAGGGCGTGGATTCGCAATATGCCGAATTATCTAAAAACTACATCACAAGCCGCTATGATTTTGTCGCCGCTTTCGCCCAGCCCGCCAGTTTGGGCGAAAAATTGGGCAAGGCGCTGACCGCTTTTTTAGGACAATACGCCGTCTCTTTCCAAGCCTTATGGCAATCTTTGCAAGTGCTCAGTGCCGGCGAAAAAGCGCGTCTGGGCATGATTTGCTTAGCTATTATCGGACTGACCGCTTGGCTGACCAGTCTTGCCAATCATCTGGTGCGCAATTATCGCAATGTGAAAAAGATTTCCTTTTCTACGCGGCTGATTTTATTTGTATTTGGGATGAGTAAATACAATCTGCCCTATATCGGCTTATTAGTGATGACTTGGGCGGTATTGCGGGTCGCGAAAGTCCCCGCCCCCGGCTCGCAATTGATTTTATTGCTGCCGATTTGGTTCTTGCTCATCACGATACCCTATTTCTGCGTCCACACGCTCAGCGAAAGCCATTTGCTGACCAGCAATACCGAACGTTACCGCGTGCGCCGTGTAACCACCGCCGCCGCCATCGGCAGCCTCTTGCTGGCATTAGTCTTTATGGCGCAATGGATTCTCTCGGAAAAACTGATTATCGACAGTTTCCGCTGGTTTTTCTGTGTCTTTACCCTCTTAATCAGCTTTCCGCTATGGCGTATTTTGCAAAATATGCTGCATTTTCTTGCCGAAGAACACGGCGCGCTTTACACCTACCGCATCGTGCGCCTGATTATGCAGGTTATCCCGCTGGGCTTTTTCCTCTTCGGCTGCGTAGGCGCGCTCGGCTATCTTAATTTGGCTTGGCTCATGGCGCGCTATCTGCTGATTGCTCTGTGCTATATCATTGTTTGGGTAACGTTTTTAGGCTTGTGTAAAGACATCTCTCTGGCGGCGAAAAAATACGTGCTCAGCCATACCAATAACAGCGTTTTTTGGGCGCAGGACGTCATCAATCCCATTCACAGTATTTTCCGCTACGGCAGCTTCCTGCTGCTGCTCTATCTGCTCGCCGAAACCTATAATTGGAACGCCAATATTCCCGTCTTCCGCGATTTGTTCGCCATTTTGCGCAAACCCCTGTTCAGCGGCGAAGAAGACAGCCAATTCACCCTAATGAACTTGATTTTATTGGCGATCATTTTGTATGTGATTATCCAATTCGGACGCTGGATGAAATCCCTGTGCTACCGCTGGGTCTATGCACGCGTGCATGACACAGGCATGCGCAACTCTCTTGCCGTTTTCACGCAATACGCATTGGTAACTCTAGGCTTCTTACTCGCGCTGCGCATTATCGGCTTGGATTTAACCGCCTTTACCGTCTTTGCCGGTGCGCTGGGTGTGGGTATCGGTTTCGGCTTGCAAACCATCGCCAATAACTTCATCAGCGGCATCTTGCTCTTAATCGAACGACCGCTGCGCGGCGGCGACATCATTACCGCCGGCAATTACACCGGCACCGTGGAACGCATCGGCATGCGTACCCTGACACTTACCACCTTCGACAATGAAAGCGTTATCTTGCCCAATTCGGATTTTGTCACTTCCGCCTTTATCAATTGGTCGCATAGCGATCAAATTGTGCGTGTGGTCGTCAAATTCGATTTGAGCTATCGCCATGATCCGCATGATGTAGAACAAGCCTTAATGCACACACTCATCGAACTGGGCAAAAGCGAACAACTCATTCATCAGCAAGATTTTGAATGTGGCGTATTTGCTTGGGCATATACCGAACGCGGCGTAACCTACCGTGTCCATTTTTATCTGCACATGGACAATCACGGCTATGCGCTCACGCGGCATAAAGTGATCCGCGCCCTATGGCATACCTGCGAACAGCATAACTTTGAATTTGCTTATCCCAAACTTGACATAGCCCAACGCGAACTTGAAGAAGATTTCATGCCAAATATTTCGGCTGACGACTGGCTGAAAAAACAGCAACCCAAAAAGCCAAAAATATAGTGCTGCCGCACTTAACAAGGCAAAGGCTATCAGTTAAGATAGCCATACCAATTAACAAAAAGGAGACGACTATGCTTCCAGAGTATCGTGATTTAATCGCACAATTACGCCAAAACGACAACCACTTCGCGCGTTTGTTTGACGAACATAATGCGCTTGACGAAGAAATCAACCGCTTATTAAAAGATCCCGTTGCCGCGCCGCGCGATTTGGAAATCGATGAAATGAAAAAGAAAAAACTGGCATTAAAAGACCAAATCTATGCCTATCTGCAAAAGAAAGAAAAAGAGCAGCAAGGCTAAGTACAGGCGCCCTTACAGGGCGCTTTTTCATTAATATAGAAGAATTTGCATTTATTGAAATTTTAACCCTTGGAAACGCACATGACCGAAGCGACTTCGCCACTTATCGACATTAGCGCCGCAGACCCGAAAAGCATCTATCTGAATCGGGAACTCACATGGCTAGGTTTTAACGAGCGCGTCTTATTTGAAGCCACGCGCTCCAGCAATCCGCTTTTGGAACGCGTGCGCTTTCTCGCCATCGTCAATAATAATTTGGACGAATTCTTTATGAAACGCATCGGCGGACTCAAACAGCAAGTCGCCGCCAGAATTTACACCCCGTCTGCGGACGGACGCAGCGCACAGGAACAAATCGACGCCTGCTACGAAAAAGTGCGCGAAATCGAACAACGCATCGCCAAAATATGGAAACAGCTGCAAAGCGAGCTGAAAAAAGAAGGCATCGAAGTGCGCCGCTTCTCGCAATTATCCAAAGAAAAACAAACGCAAATGCGCGATTACTTCGCCGAAAACATCTATCCTTTGCTGACCCCGCAGGCAGTCGACCCCGCCCATCCCTTTCCCTTTGTCAGCAATTTATCCTTGAATTTACTGATTAAACTCAATTATCCCGACAGCAACCGCACTTCCATCGCGCGCGTTAAAGTGCCGGTGGAACAAGGCAGCAAACGCTTCATCAATATTCAGGAAGCCGATCGGCATGTCTTTATTACCGTTGAAGACCTCATCATCAATAATCTGGATTTGCTCTTTCCCAATATGCTGGTGCAAAACGTGGATTTATTCCGCGTTACCCGCAATGCGATTACCGAAAAAAACGAAGAAAACGCCGCCGATTTGCTCGAACTGATTGCCGATGAATTGATTGAACGCCGATTCGCACCCATCGTGCGCATGCAATACGAGCAAGACATCGACCCCATTCACAAAGGCATGCTCTCTGCCGAATTGCAACTGCGGGAAGATAAAGACACCTTCGCCGCCACAGGACTGATGCAAATGCGCGATTTATTTGAAATCGTCGCCATTGACCGCAGCGATTTGAAATACCCGCCACACCAACCTGTTGAACATGAAGCCTTTGTCGGCGAAGGCAATATTTTCCATACCATCCGCAAAAACGGTCCCTTCCTGACCCAATACCCCTATGAGTCCTTCAATACCACGATTGAACGCCTCCTTGCCGATGCCAGCCGCGACCCCAAAGTCTTAGGCATTAAAATGACCATTTACCGCACCTCATCGGATTCCAAAATCATCTCGCATCTGGTAGAAGCCAGCCGCAACGGCAAGCAAGTGACCGTTGTGGTAGAAGTCAAAGCCCGCTTTGACGAATCCGCCAATATCCGCTGGGCAAACTATTTGGAAGAAGCCGGCATTCACGTAACTTACGGCATCGTCGGATTAAAAACCCATGCCAAAATCATACACATCATCCGCCAAGACTATGACGGACTGCGCCGCTACACCCACATCGGCACAGGCAATTACCACTCCGGCACCGCCCGCCAATACAGCGATTTCGGCTTCTTTACCGCCGACAAAGCCGTCGGCGAAGACCTTACCGAACTGTTTAATTACTTAACCACCGGCTACAGCCCCAACCGTCATTACCAACGCACCCTGCCTGCTCCGCGCCATATGAAAGCCGGACTATTGGAACGCATCGGGCGCGAAATCGGTTTTGCACAAAAAGGCGAAAAAGCCCTGATTCGATTGAAAACCAATGCCTTAGAAGACGTTGATATCGTCAATGCCCTATATCGCGCCTCGCAAGCGGGCGTCAAAATACAGCTGATTGTGCGCGACAGCTGCCGCCTGATAGCCGGCGTGGCGGGACTATCGGAAAATATCAGCGTGACCAGCATCGTCGGGCGCTTTTTAGAGCATGCCCGCGTCTATCATTTTTATAACGGCGGCGAAGAAGAATACTTCATCGGCTCGGCTGATCTCATGCACCGCAATTTGGAAAGCCGCGTGGAAATCTTAGTCAGCATCGACAAACCCGCTATCCGCAGCAAACTCAATCATTTCTTGGAAACCCAGCTCAATGACAGCAAATACGCTTGGCTTATGCAACCGGACGGCAGCTATGTGCACCGCCACAACGGCAAAAGCAAACTCGGCTGCCAAGAACGCTTTATCAATGATGCCATAAAGCGTTACAAAGAAGCGCACAGCCTGCGCCATCGCAAAACCAAAACCCTGAGCTGATGCACCATGCCCATCACGGGGCGGCAAAACCGCCCCAAGAATCGAGTGAGCACCTCTACATCGGCATCATGTCTGGCACCAGCTTGGATGCCGTGGACGTGGCATTAGTCGATTTTTCCGCCGCCCCCAAGCTCTTGGCAAGCTATCAAGAACCCTTTCCCGCTGCCTTGCGCACAGAAATCTTGGCATTAGCGCAAGGAGACAGCCGCCCCCTGCAAGCCATCGGCGAACTTGACCATCGTCTGGGACTACTCTTTAGCCAAGCCGTACTCGGGCTGCTCGCCCAAGAAACACTCTGCGCTCATCAAATTCGCGCCATCGGCAGTCATGGACAAACCGTATTCCATCAACCGCAAGGCGACAATCCTTTCACCATGCAATTGGGCGATGCCCATCTGATTGCCGCGCGTACCGGTATCGATACCGTCGCCGATTTTCGCCGCAAAGACATGGCAGTAGGCGGACAAGGCGCACCGCTGGTGCCCGCTTTTCATGAATACCTCTTTGCCTGCGAAAACAGCATCCGCATCGTGCTGAACATCGGCGGCATTGCCAATATTAGCGTCCTGCGACCTCATCAGGACACCATTGGCTACGACACCGGCACCGGCAATATGCTCATGGACGCATGGGCGGAACGCCATACAGGACTGGGCTACGATAAAAACGCCACCTTTGCCAGACAAGGACAAGTGCAAAACCGCTTATTGGAACAACTGCTTGCCGACGAATATTTCCGCCGACCGGCACCTAAAAGCACGGGACGGGAAAAATTTCATCTCGCATGGTTAGATGCACAACTCGCCACACTGCCCGACTACGCACCGGCAGACATACAACGCAGCCTCTTGGAATTTAGCACCCGCAGCATTGTCGCAGAAATTGAACGCTATACCGACAAGCACTTCCGCCAAGAAATCATCGTTTGCGGCGGCGGTGCGCATAATCCTCTGCTCATGCAAAGACTGGCACAATTACTACCCGATTGGAGCATACAAAGCAGCGTAGATTACGGCATCGACAGCGACTACTTGGAAGCCTCCGCCTTCGCTTGGCTGGCTTACTGCCATCTGCAAGGCATGTGCGCCAACCTCCCTGCGGTAACAGGTGCAAAACGCCGCTGCATTCTCGGCGCATTGCACCGCGCGGATTAGCTTTCTGATGACAGCAAAGCCGCATATGATAAATGCCGCTCAAAGCGGCATTTATCATCCATGATGTTATCTACCAGCGATATTTCACGCCAAACCAAAATTGTCGTCCGGGTTGATAACTGACATCACGTTTTTTCTCTTCCCATGCAGCAGTAACAATTCTTTTACCTACAATCTTGCGGTTAAAAACGTTCAAAATATCCAAACTCAAGCTAAGGGTAGAATCTTCAGCCAAAGCTTTATCCCAGGAAAAATGCCAGTCGCTTAAAATTGCCGATGAATATTCAACACCATCATAACGAGCCAAATTACCGCCTTGATATCCTGCACAAAGGCGATTAAGCGCAGGTTTACTATTCGGACAACGCAAATTAGTCTGCTGATAAAATTTACGCGCCGCTTCATAGCGTAAACGCGGTTGCCAAGTCAAATGCCATGCGGGAATCTTAATTTGCGCCGCAAGATAACCGCCCCAAGGACGATTAAAGCTGCTTATCGCCGGCATATCTTTAGGATGATAAAACTTACCGTCTACCAGCATTTGCTGCACATTATGCTCTTTCCACCACTCGGTTTGTTTGAAGGTTTGACCATGCAAACTACTTTGGTGCAGATGGTAATCAAGCCCCGCACTCACAGCAATTTCCGCCATGCCTAGCTTCCAAGGACGCAGGCTGTCAAAACTCAAACTGAAGGTATCATGCCTGCCGCGTCCCTCATTGGTCAATTCACGCACAATACGCCCTTCATCATCTTCATAGCGTTTGCTCATAAATTGATCGCGACTAAAACGGCGCACCCATTTTCCCTGCCACAGATAATTATTGGTTTCTTGTCCAATTGCCAGATTGAGTTCATCGCTATAAGGCGTTTTTAATTGACTGTCGGCAAAACCTAAAAACATGTGGGCTTTACCGCTCCATTGATTATTATCCTCACCAAAACGGCGGTTATAATTATCTTGGTCTTTAAATGCTCCTTGTAGTTTATAAGTAAGCATTTCCGTGCCGTAATAACGATTTGCCCCGCCCGAGACATAATAGCCCTTATCGCTAAAATCGTATTTAAAACTCAGGCGCGGCGCAATATCAATATTTTTCAAAAATTGATTATAATCAGCACGCAAGCCTAAATTTAAGCGCAAATTATTGCGGCTTAAACGATTTTCCGCCCAAATTGCCGCGCTGCTATTAGGCACGCGTACATGCACAGGATGAATATGCGTATACCATGTGAAATATTGCTCGCCCGGAATACAATCAGAACAATCCATCTCATCAGTCGGCGCAGCACCTGCATAAATATAGCTGGCTTTATCCCGCTTAATCCCCGCTCTCGCATATTGATACGACCAACCTGCCGACCATTCTTGATCGAAAAACGCTCCTTTTATCGGTTTGAAAAACCAGTCTTGCTTAAGGGTTAATTCATCAGAAAAATTTTTCACCGTTCCTAAGCCGCCGACCGTCGCTTCTTCGGTATCAGGAAAACTAACCCAATCAATAGTCGGTGTATTACCCTGATAACGATATAAATTCTGTTTATCATAAGCTTGCATCTCATGAATTTGCCGATAAGCAATCCGCGTATCAACATCGGCAAAATCATTGCTATGCTCCCAAGTAAAATCAAGGCGCCAACCGCCGCCTTCATCTTCATAGCGTCCGTCTTTAATATTTTCAGGGTAATAGGTCGCTTTATGCGGAGAATAAATTAAACCTGCTAAAAAACGATTTTGATTATTTACATCATAACGTCCTTTAAGATAAAACGTTTCCGCTAAGCGCTGCTGCTTATGCCGCTCATTCAAATGCTGATGAAAAAGCGGAATCCGCGACTCTTCACGGTCATAGGCAAACAACACCGCCGCTTTTTCATTCAGCGGCACATTGACATCAAAATGAAATTGCTGCTTAACAAATTTGGGCTGCGTTTCCGGTGAAATACCTTTGCTAAAATCGGCTTCATAGGCATTATCAATATAAAACTTCGTCCAATCATCGCGGCTTTGCCGATAAGATATGCTGCCTGAAGGTTTATCCGTTTGCGGTTCAATCAATTTCGCATCTACATAGCCGCCGGTGAATTTGCCAAATCTTGCCGGCACATTGCTATCCATCACAGAAACCTTATCGACCAGTTGATTAGAAATCCAAAAAGCCTGCGTATGACCTGCCGGCAACTGATTAGGCGTATGGTTATTAATTGTTAAAGCATCGGGAACAGGACTTGTACCATTATGAGCAGGATTGAAATTAACCGTATTACTCAAGCCGTCAATCGCAAACTGATTGTTATAAAACGCCTCTCCATGAAAAGAAATATTTGCCGGCGCAATTTCCCCTAGCTGTTCGGAATTATCCGCACCGCTGGCAAACTGCACCGCGCTATGCGTACGCAGCAAAGCATCAATGCTATTATTCGATTTTGCTGTATTGGCAATCTGATCCCTATCTAAATGACGATGAAATGCCGAATCCGTAAAATTAGCCTTCACATGGATTGTCGGCAAAGTAATTTCCGCATCCGCTTGAAGATTTGGGCTTAACATCAAAGGTAAAGTATAAATGACTGTGCGTAAGCTCATTAGCTGCATCTAAAATAATTCCTTTTTATTCAATCAATAATATATTTATTCCGGCAGTAATTGCTAAAGAATTACATAAATTTTATGTTATACCGTAACTTCTATAGAATCAAGTCATCACAGATAATCTTATCGGAAATTATTTTCACAATATTTATTTCTGCTTGAAAAGGCAGGGTAAAACTATCGACGCATGCTATAATACCTCCGCTTTCTTTTTTCCAGCAATCAGCATGAATTGGACTTCTCTTTTCTCAACCCTGCGCATCGGCTCGGCGGCGCAGCCCGAGCCTTCGGTGCGTTCGGATTTTCAGCGCGACAGCGACCGCATTTTATTCTCCGCCGCGTTTCGCCGCATGCAGGATAAAACACAGGTATTTCCTCTGGAAAAAAACGATTATGTCCGCACCCGCTTAACGCATTCTTTGGAAGTCTCTTGCGTGGGACGCAGTTTGGGCAGCAGTGCCGGCACGACTTTGCTGATGCGCTATCCCGAGCTTCAGCAGCACATTACGGCGGCAGATGTCGGCGATATTGTCGCGGCGGCATGTTTGGCGCATGATTTGGGCAATCCGCCTTTCGGACATTCGGGCGAGCAGGCAATGCGGGATTTTTTCGTCAGCGATAATGGATGCGATATGTTGCAAGCCTTGCAGCTAAGTCCCGAAGAATGTGCGGATTTAACGCATATTGAAGGCAATGCACAGGGGTTTCGCATTTGCAATCGTCTAGAAAGCCCCGATAATCACGGTGGTTTGCGCTTAACCGCCAGTACGCTTGCCGCTGCCGCCAAATATCCTTGCACGGCATTTGCTGTGCAAGATCAGGCTTATTACAAGAAAAACGGCGTGTATATCGATGATGTGCAGGATTATGCGACGGTTTTTGCCGCGCTGCATCTGCCTGAAATCGCGCCGCATGTCTGGCAGCGTCATCCGCTGTCCTATCTCATGGAAGCTGCCGACGATATTTGCTATTTGATTGCCGATATTGAGGATGCCTACCAAATCGGGCAAATTCCCTTCTCCGATGCCTACGATTTGCTACAGCGCATTGCTCGGCCTTTTGTCGATGATGCGCGTTTGCATAAAATGCAAAGCAAAAGCGACCGATTAGCCTATTTGCGCGCTAAAGCGATCGGCTGCTTGGTGCATGAAACTCTTGAAGTCTTCTGGCAGTCCGAACAAGCGCTGCTCAGCGGCAATTTCAAAGGCGCATTGCTTGATCATATCCGCAGTGCTGCGGCGCTTCAGGCTTTGCGTGATTATGCCGTCGCTCATATTTATCATTGCCGCTCCGTATTGGAAATGCAGATTGCGGGGCATCGCGTGCTCAACGGATTGATTGAGATTTTCTGCACGGCGATTTTGCATCAACACCTCAAGCGCGCCGGCAAACGCGATGCCATGGTGATTAAACTCTTACCCAATCGCTACCGCCGCCATCATCAGAATAACTATCAAAGCCTGCTTGCCGTCTGTGATTACATCACGGGCATGACAGATTCCTATGCCGTGTCTTTATATAAAAAACTCACCGGCATATCTCTACCAGCGGAGTAATTATGACTCAACGTATCGGCTATCTCATCGGACATTTCGAACCCCTGCACCGCGGGCATGTGCGCCTGATTCAACATGCCGTCGGCTTGGTGGACAAATTGCATATCGTCATCTTGCGCCATCCGCAACCCAATCCCGCCTATCCCGTCAGTCTGGAAGACAAAGCCCGCTGGCTGCAACGCGCATTCAACAATTTTGACTTTATCTCTATCCACACCTACGCCATCGACAATATCAATCCCGAACAGGCGGAAGCCAAAGCCCAATTGCAAGCGCTGCGCCGCAGCCTAGGCATACCTGAAGACGCGATTTTCATTTCCGACGAAAGCCACAGCTGGACCTCTTTGCTCGCCGCCGATCAATTTATCGCCCTGCCCCTGCATCAAGAATACGACAGCGAAGCCATTCATCAGCGCCCCGTGCATTACTGGCAACATATCCACCCCACCGCCAGACGCGAATACAGCAAAACCATTGCCGTTGTCGGCGGTGAAAGCTCGGGCAAAACCACGCTCGTCTATAAGCTCGCCAACTACTTCCTTGCCGACTATGTACTTGAGCAGGGACGGCACTATGTGGACTATGCCCTCGGCGGCTCGGAACTCGCCCTCCAATACTCGGACTATGCCCGCATCTCGCAAGACCATGCCAAAGCCATCGACCTTGCCTTGGAAACGCCCAAAGCACCCGTTACCATCATCGACACCGATTTCATTAGCACCCAAGCCTTCTGCCAAAGCTATGAAGGACAGCGCGATGCGATTACCACCGCCTACAGCCTGCATATGCGTTTCGACCATACCCTATTGCTGGCGAACAACACCAAATGGGTCGATGACGGCCTGCGCAGCCTCGGCACGGAGAATGCACGCCGGCAATTTCAAGAACTGCTCAAGCAACTCTATCAAGAACACGAGATTCCCTATTACGAAATTAGCGCCGCAGGCTACCAAGAACGCTACCGCTTGGCAGTGGACTATATTCAAAAACACATTTATGCACAGGACTGAGAGGCATGTTCAAACTACTCGACAAACTCACCGACGAATGGCAAATTTCATGGATTATCACATTGTTTATCTGCGGTATTTTGGCGCTGTTGTGGGGATTTATGGACAGCATAGGCGTATTTAGCGGTCAAAGTTTATCGCGCAATGCCACACTTTTTGAAGCCTTTAAACTATTAGTCGCCATTATCGGTATGGTCTACGTCGTCGTCCTCGCCTTTCGCAAAAACCGCGCCGGCAACGGCTTGGGCGCACTTGCCAATAGCGGCGAAATCATCGCCCAAGGCGGCAACGGCACCACAAGCTTGATGCTAGCACCGATTTATAACCTCTTCACGCATTTTTATGCACTCAATTACTGGTCGAAAAATCAAGACGGCGACGGCAATATGATTCCCAGACGCGCCAGCGGCTATGTATGGCTGATGACGATTGTTTTCATCGCCATCGCGCTGTATCTGTTCCCTATCATCAACAATCATTTGCAACAATACAGCTTTATCGAAAAAAGCGACGACATTGCCCTGCGTCTTTTCGGCGCCTCTTTCACATGGTATCAAATCAACATCGCCGCCCCTTTGTCATTGCCATTAGCGCGCAAACCACCATGATTTTGCGTTATGCCTTCAGCTGGTGGCTATGGTTCGGCGCAAACAACATCTGGTTTGCGGTGAATCTTGCCAATCACAACAGCATCTTTCTTGTGCAAACCATTATTTACCAAATCAACTGCATCATCGGCATCTATGAATGGTGGCACAGCAGTCAAAAAAATTCATAAAATCATAAAGGAAAACCTATGATTCTAGCCGAAGCCCTTATCAAACGCGCCGATTTGCAGCGCTATCTCGCCGAACTCAAGCATCGTATCCAAGCCAATGCCCTTCATCAGGAGGGGGAAACGCCTGCCGAAGATCCGCAGGAATTGCTGGCGCTTTACTGCCAAGGCAATACGGAATTGGAAGGCTTGATTGTGGCGATTAATCTCAGCAACAACCGCATACGGCTTGCCGACGGTACGCTTATGGTTGCCGCGCTTGCCAAACGCGAGGCCTTGAAAAACGCCCATGCCGTATTGATGGCTGCCGCCCAAGCCGCCACGCCCGAGCAGCAGCGCTACAGCCGCAGCGAAATCAAAATGCTGTCCGCCTTATCGGTTAAAGAATTGCGCCAAGAAGCCGATCGCCTCGCGCAGGCGGCAAGGGAATTGGACATTCAAATTCAGGCGGCTAACTGGGCAAATGCATTGGTCGAATAATCGCTTAGGAGTAGTTGTTTCTAAAAGCGGATACAAAATCATAAGGGGCTCCGGGGCAGGCATATTCAGGTATCGCGTAAGCCCGGTATCGAGCATCTTGTACAAATGACTGTGTAATCTGACGACCATGTATCGGTTTAGAAGCAATGAGGGCGGGATTGGGGATAAGCGGATAGAAAAAGCGGCATGTGCCGCTCTTTCTATTGTTCATTAAACAGAGAGTTATTTAAAATAATTGCGGATTGTTGCCAAATCATCCTGCTGCGCTAAAGCCAGCATCAGCATAATCCGCGCTTTCTGCGCATTTAAAAAGCCGCTGCCGATGCCTTCGTCTTCAGGCACGCTGATATAGCCTTCTACCGTGCGGCTGGCACGTACTATCGGAAAACCTTGCGCCGTCAATTTTTTAACGCGCTCCAATAAAGGCGTGGACAGGCTACCTGCACCTGTAGCATCGATCACAATTGCTTTTGCGCCATTTTCAATCGCGGCATCCAATAAAGCCGTGTCGGTGCTTTGATAGCCGTAAATAATATCCACGCGCGGCAATTCTTTGTACCCGCTGACATCAAAATAAGGGCGGTTGATCGGCTGCTGCGGCAGATAATAGAAATGCGGCTCCAAGCCGATCATCAGACCTAAATAGCCTGCTTCCACCGATTTGAAAGCATCGGGAGTATTGGCACGCGTTTTAGTAATATAAAAACCGGAACCGATGCGGTCATTCATCACCATCATCACGCCGCGTTTTGCCGCATCTTTATGCACAGCCACCGATGCCGCCTGCAATAAATTCATCGAACCGTCCGCGCTGATGGCGGTGGCAGGGCGCATCGCACCGACCAAGACAATTGGTTTGTCGGTTTTAGTAGTTAAAGAGAGGAAAAAAGCGGTTTCTTCCAAAGTGTCCGTACCGTGCGTAATCACTGCTGCCGCCGTATCACCCGCCAAATCCTGATGTAATTTCTGCGCCAATTGCAGCAAAATGGCAACGCTGATGTCGTTGCTGTCCACGCTGGCGATTTGCTCGCCTTTCACCTCTGCGATTTCTTTCAATTCCGGCACGGCGGCAATCAATTTATCGATGCCTAAAGTAGCGGCTTCGTATTGGGAAGTATCGGTGGCGCTGGCGGAACTGCCAGCAATCGTGCCGCCGGTGGCGTAAATATTTAATTGGGGAAGCGCAAAACTTGCTTGAGATGCTGTCATAGCCATGAATATCGTAGAAATGAATAATTTTTTCATAGACAAATCCTAATTACAATAGCGAGATATCGGCAGCATTGCCGCTGCCTGAGCGTATTTTAATCTAAAAGTTTAGCTTCGCAAGGGAAATAATATCGGATTTTTTATAAGTGTTTTGCATGCATAAATTGCTTAACAAACGCTGCGGAATCTAGTATGATGCGCGCCTTTCGGGCCTATAGCTCAGTCGGTTAGAGCAGGCGACTCATAATCGCTTGGTCGGGGGTTCAAGTCCCTCTGGGCCTACCATCTTCTCCGCAGTGTTCTGCGGTTTTTTTATGCGCTGAATAAACCTCAGCCGCTTTTATTTTCTCTCATTGTTTTCCATAGGTCTTTAGCGGCGGTCTTAATGGGCTTTGCAGACAAAGTCGTGTAAGATGCGTCTGTTTTTTAAGTCTCTTCGTATTGATACCGCATGATTTCAGCAGATACTTTCAAATTTATTGCCTATGATTTAAGCCGCCAATTGCGCCCGAATACGGTGCATTTGCTAGTAGTACCCGATGCCCTATGGGGGCATTATGTCTATGAAAATTTGAAATTTTGGCTGAAAAAAGCCTCGCCCGAGCAGGAAGCCTTAACTGCCGAGCAAGGCAAAGCCTTTGCCGCAGCGCAAACCTCGCGGGCGGCATTTCAATTAAGCACGGCGGCGGGAGATTATCCGATTTATTGGTTTTCGGATTGGGAGACTTTGCCTTATGACCAATACACGCCGCATCCCGATTTGATTTCCGAACGTTTGCGCGTGTTGGCGGAATTGCCGACCTGTCCGCAGGGAATTGTCGTCGTGAGTGCGGCGGCATTGTCGCAGCGTCTATGTCCGCAAACGCATTTGGATAAATACGGCATTCATGTACGCGTGGGCGATCATTTGCCGCGCCAGCAATTTATTCAGCGTTTATTGCAGGCAGGCTATCAACATAATGCTTTGATTAAAGAAAAAGGCGAGTATGCGGCGCGCGGTTCTTTGCTGGATATTTTTCCGATGGGGGCGCAGGCGCCGATTCGTCTGGAATGGTTTGATGACGAAATTGAGCATATCCGCACTTTTGATTTGCAAACGCAGTTTACCTTAAGCAAATTACGCCAAATCAGCATCTTGCCCAGTCATGAATTGGATTTGTCCGATGCGGGACGGGTCTGTTTTCGTCAAAGCGCGCGCAGATTGTTGGGCGATAAAGTGGAAAAAAGCGGTGTTTATGAGAGTATCAGTGCCGGACGCACACCGCAGGGTTTGGAATATTATCTGCCGCTGTTTTTTGATGAAACGGCGACTTTATTCGATTATTTACCGCCGCATACGATGCGTATCGAGATGCCTTTGCCCGTTGCCGAGCTGAAGCAGCATGCCGATTACTGCCGCAAACGTTATGCACGTTTGCATCCGATGCGCGAGCATGCCTTATTATCCCCCGAACAGTTATGGCAAAGCGAGGAAGAAACCCTTGCCGCCTTGAGCGCTTTACCCGCCCTTGCTTTGAAAACACATGCCAAAGCGATAGCTTTTAGCGGCAAGAGCGATGAACGCCAAGCGCAATGGCAGGAGCAGATTGCCCGACATCAGCCGATGTGCCTGCATTTCTCCGGCAACGGTTTGCGCGAGCAGGAGTTTGAGCGTTTGCAGAAAGCGCATTTGCCGGCCGTCTTAGTCGAGCATTGGCAGGCGGATGACGCCGCGGCAGCACAGCGGCAATTGATGATCTCGCCGCTGCAATACAGTTTTGCCGCTGAAGGCTGTCTGCATTTGGCGGAATCGGATACGCACAGCGGCAGTCATTTGCCGAATTTGCGCGAGAATAAGCAGAAAAATGCGGGCGAGTTGATTCAAAGCCTGCAGGATTTAAGCATCGGTGCGCCGGTGGTGCATATCGATCACGGCGTGGGGCGTTATTTGGGCTTGGAGCGTTTTGGCGATGAAGAGCTGATTGCGATTGAATACGCCAAAAATGCCAAATTATTCGTGGCGGTGGGCGATGTCGATTTAATCAGCAAATATAGCGGCAGTGCGCCGGAAAATGCGCCTTTGCATGAATTGGGCGGCAAAGTTTGGCAGCAGATTAAGCGCAAAATCAAGCAAAATGTGAACGATACCGCCGCAGAATTGCTGGCGGTCTATGCGGCGAGAGAGGCGGCGCAGGGCAGAAGCATTGCTATCGATACGGCGGCGATGCAGCAATTGGCCGATAGTTTTACCTATGAAGAAACGCCCGACCAATTAGCCGCTATTGATGCGGTATTGGAAGATTTGGCGTGCGAACGTCCGATGGACAGAATTATCTGCGGCGACGTGGGCTTCGGCAAAACCGAAGTGGCGATTCGCGCTGCCTATGCGGCGGTGCTGGCAGGACAGCAAGTGGCGCTGATTGCCCCGACCACGCTGCTGGCAGACCAGCATTATCATCATTTTGCCGACCGCTTTGCCGATACCGCCTTGACAATCGACAGCATCAGCCGCTTTAAAAGCACGGCGGAGCAAAAAGCCGCTTTAGCCGCTCTGAAAGAAGGGCGCACCGATATCATCATCGGCACGCACCGCCTTTTGCAAAGCGATGTGGCTTTTGCGCGATTGGGCTTGGTCATTATTGACGAAGAACAGCGCTTTGGCGTGCGGCATAAAGAAAAATTGAAAAGCCTGCGCGCAGATGTGAATCTGCTGACCCTAACCGCCACCCCGATTCCGCGAACCTTAAATCTCGCACTGACGGGATTGCGCGATTTAAGCATTATCGCTACGCCGCCCAGCGGTCGCCAATCAGTGCAGACCATTATCAGCGATTGGGATTTGGCAACGATTGAAGAAGCCTGCGAACGCGAACTGGCGCGCGGCGGACAAATCTTCTTTTTACACAATGATGTGGCAAGCATAGAGCGCATTGCGCGCAGTTTGCAGGAACTGCTGCCAGAGTCGCGTATCGTGATTGCGCACGGACAAATGCGCGAACGCGAGTTGGAAAACGTTATGCAGGCCTTCTATAACCGCCATTACGATATTTTGGTGGCAACTACCATCATCGAAAGCGGCATCGACATTCCCAATGCCAATACCATCATCATCAATCATGCTGACCGTTTGGGCTTGGCGCAATTGCATCAGCTGCGCGGACGGGTAGGACGCAGCCATCATCAAGCCTATGCCTATTTGATTACCCCGCCTTTATCCACGCTGAATAAAGATGCGCAAAGACGTTTGGACGCCTTTACCACCCTAGACAGCCTCGGCGCAGGCTTTCTGCTCGCCAGCCAAGATTTAGAAATCCGCGGTGCCGGCGAAATCTTGGGCGACGAACAATCAGGACAAATTCAGCAAATCGGCATGAGCTATTATTTAGACCTCTTGGATCGCGCCACCGCTGCCCTCAAAGCGGGACAAAGTCTGAGCATTGAAGATGATGAGGACAGCCGCAAAGCCGAGATTGATCTGGACGAGCCCGCACTGCTGCCCGCCGACTATGTGCGCGATCCGCAGGAGCGCTTGAGTATTTATCAGCAATTGGCGCGCGCCAAAGACGATGCCGGCATTGCCGCAGTCGAAATGGCATTGATTGATAAATTCGGACGTCTGCCGCCGGCGGCAAAATATCTGATTCAGCGCAGCCGCTTAAAACACCGCGCCTTAAGTATCGGTATTGAGCGCATCGCATTTGAAGGACAAAAAATTGCCATCGCCTTTAGGCAGGAAGCGGCGATTAATCCCGACCGCCTTTTTGCCAAAATGCAAAGCGCGCCGCATGCCTACCGCATGACGGGGCCGAGCAGCTTGACATTGCAAGACGGCAGCAGCCTTAATCTCGGCGAACGCCTGCAACATATCGAGCAATTTATTGACGACATCAGCCTGAAGCCGAAGCATGTTTCCCCTGCATAACGCCCTTTCGCATCATTTACCCGGCATCGCGCTGCTCTTCAGCTTGGCGGCAAGCCTTGCCGTTTTGTGCTATTGTCTGCGCCGCTTGGACTGGGCGCGCTTGGGACAATACCGCTTTACCCTGCATATTTTCTGCCTGTGGAGTATTTTGCTGTGCCTGTTCAATTTAGGGCGCACGGGACTGGCGGAAGGGCTGCAATTGCATCTTTTCGCCCTGACGGCCGCCACGCTCATGATGGGCTGGAAAATCAGCTTCCTAGCCGCTTTTTTGGCGCAAATCATGATGTCTGCGGCGGGATTCGAGCCGCTTGCCTTGCTGGGTTGGAACAGCTTGCTTTACGGACTATTGCCAATTTTATGCAGCCATTATTTCAGCCGCCTGCTGCAAATCCTGCTGCCGCCGAATCCTTTTGTCTTCACGCTCGGCGGCGGTTTTTTCGGCGGCATCCTCAGTCTGGCGGCAACCATGCTGCTCAGCAGTCTGCTGCTTTACGCATTCGGTATTTATCCGCCCGACATTATCTGGCAGAAATACCTTAAATTTATGTTGGTGATTGTTTATCCTGAAGGTTTTGTCAATGGCGTGATTGTCTCGGGGCTGGTCGCCTTTCATCCGCATATTATCAGCGCTTTCGACCCCGACCGCTATTTTCAAAATAAACCTTAAAGCACAAAAAAAGCCCCGAGGGGCTTTTAACAATATGGCAAAAATAGCAAAAATCTATTTACGCTTAGGATTGACTTTATGCAAAGCAGCGCCGCTAACCGCCAATGCCGCTTCATGCACCGCTTCGGATAAGGTCGGGTGGGCGTGCATAATGCGGGCAAGGTCTTCGCCGGCAGCATAAAACTCCATGGCGATCATCAATTCGTGAATCATTTCGGAAGCGCAAGGCCCGATAATATGCGCGCCTAAAATTTCATCGCTGTCTTTATCGCAGAGAATTTTTACAAAACCACTGGCAGCATTCATTGCCTTAGCGCGTCCATTGGCAGCAAAGGGAAAATCGCCTTTGACATAGTCTGTACCCTCGGCTTTGAGTTGCTCTTCGGTTTTGCCGATCCATGCCATTTCAGGGTGGGTATAAATCACGGAAGGGATGATGTCATAGCGTACATGTCCAGCCTGACCTGCCAGAATTTCCGCCGCCATCACACCTTCTTCTTCCGCCTTATGCGCCAGCATCGGACCGCGTACGCAGTCGCCGATGGCAAAGACGCCGTCTTCGGCGGTGCGGCAATGTTCGTCCACTTCGATAAAACCGCGTGCGTCTATGACGACTTTTGTGCCTTCGATCAAATCGGGCGAAGTATTGGGCTTGCGACCGACGGCAACCAGCAATTTGTCAAATACCAACGTTTGATCGCCCGAGGCATCTTCCACCGATACATGTACTTCCCGATTGTCTTGCACAAGTGCTTGCTTAACCTTGGTGCCTAAGCGGATATCCAAACCTTGCTTTTTAAAAGTACGCGCCGCTTCTTTGGCTAATTGCTGATCGGCACTGGCAAGGAAAGTATCCATCGCTTCAAAAATCACGACTTCCGCGCCCAAAGCCTGCCATACGCTGCCTAATTCCAAGCCGATGACGCCGGCGCCAATCACACCGAGGCGCTTAGGTACTTCGGAAAAATTCAAGGCGCCTGTCGAGCTGACAATATGTTTACCGTCCATTTTCGCCACCGGAATATCCACGGGTACGGAACCGAATGCCAAAATCACGCCTTTTTGCGCTTGATAGCTTTCTACCGCGCCTTCATGCGTCGTAACTTCAACCTTTTTATTGGCGCGTAATTTACCTTTGCCTTGAATCCATTCAATGCCATTGGTTTGAAATAATTGCGCAATGCCGCCGGTCAGTTGCTCGACGATTTCCGCTTTGCGCCCAATCATTGCCGCCACATCCATTTTCAGTCCGTCCGCGCTGATGCCGTGCACGGCAAATTCTTCTTTTGCCTTATGATACAAGGCGCTGGATTCCAATAATGCTTTGGAAGGAATACAGCCGACATTTAAGCAGGTGCCGCCCAAACGTCCTTTGCCGTCCTCATCGCGCCACATTTCCACGCAAGCGGTTTTAAAGCCCAATTGCGCCGCGCGAATCGCCGCCACATAACCGCCGGGACCGCCGCCAATCACAATGACATCAAAACTTTTACTCATCTGTTCATCCTCAAAATGCTAAGCGGCGGTTGCCCGCCGCATCTTTGTGAATTCAATACTATACGCCAAGCAGCAAACGCGCCGGGTCTTCAATCGCATTTTTAATCGACACCAAGAAGCCGACTGCCTCGCGCCCGTCAATAATGCGGTGGTCATAGCTTAATGCCAAATACATCATCGGACGAATCACGATTTCGCCGTTTTCCACCACCGGACGATCGACGATATTATGCATGCCTAAAATCGCGCTTTGCGGCGGATTAAGAATCGGCGTGGACATCATCGAGCCGAAAGTGCCGCCGTTCGTGATAGTAAAGGTGCCGCCGCTCATTTCTTCAATGCTCAAAGTGGTATTTTTGGCTTTGACCGCAAAATCACGAATGCCAGCTTCGATATCGGCGAAGCCTAAGGTTTCCGCATTGCGTAAAATCGGCACGACTAAACCGCGCGGACTGGAAACGGCAATGCCGATATCTTGATAATTGTGATAAATAATATCGTCGCCATCAATCGAAGCATTGACTGCCGGCCATTCTTTCAATGCCGCGACCGCCGCTTTGACGAAGAAACTCATAAAGCCTAATTTGATGTCGTTTTTCGCCACAAATTGATCTTGGTATTTCTTACGCAAATCCATAATCGGCTTCATATTGACTTCGTTAAAAGTCGTCAGCATCGCTGTCGAATGCTGCGCTTCCAACAAACGCTCGGCAATGCGTTTGCGCAGACGCGTCATCGGTACGCGCTCTTCATGGCGCGAGCCGCCACCTACAATATGCTGTTTCATATCCGCTTTGGTAACGCGTCCGCCGCGTCCGCTACCGGCAACATCCGCCACATTGACTTGATTTTCCGCTGCCATTTTGCGCGCCGCAGGCGAAGCATTCTTATCGCCGCTTTCTGCTTTTGCCGCAGTCTGTGCAGCGGCAGGGGGAGCAGCTTCGGTATTTGCTGGCACCGCATCAGCGGCAGGTTTTTCCGCCGCTTCAATAATGGCAACCACATCGCCGCCGGTAACCGTCGAACCGTCTTCCTGTTTGATGGCTTTTAAAATGCCGCCTACCGGCGAGGGTAAGTCCAAAACGACTTTATCGGTTTCCAAATCCACCAAATTTTCGCCCGCTTCGACATAATCGCCTACTTTTTTATGCCAATTGACCAAAGTGGCATCGGCAACGGATTCCGGCAAATCGGGAACTTTTACTTCTGTTGTCATAACTACCTCATTTACTAAAAAATTAATTTGCCAAGCCTAAAGCCTGATTCACTAAGGCTTCTTGCTCTTGCCCATGCACTTTGGCATAGCCGGCGGCAGTGGAAGCCGAAGCGCGGCGACCGCAATAGGTCAAGCCGCGATTGCCCACCGCTGTTTGCAAAGATTCGAAAATTTGATGCCAAGCGCCCTGATTGCGCGGCTCTTCCTGACACCAGACCAATTCGACCTGCGCAGGATATTGCGCCAAGACATCCGCCAATGCCTGCTCGGGGAAAGGATATAATTGCTCAACGCGCACAATCGCAATATCCTGAATATTCTCGTCGCGGCGTTTTTGCAGCAAATCATAATAGACCTTGCCGGAACACATAATCACACGCTTCACATTGGCGGCATCGATAGCGTCAATCTCGCCGATGACTTCTTGGAAGCGGCCTTTCGCCAATTCCTGCAATTCGCTGACCGCCAGTTTGTGGCGCAGTAAAGATTTGGGCGACATCACGACCAAAGGCTTGCGGAATTGACGCAAGACTTGGCGGCGCAGCATATGGAAGACTTGCGCCGGCGTGCTCGGCACGCATACCTGCCAGTTTTCATCGGCTGATAATTGCAGATAACGCTCTAAACGCGCCGAAGAATGCTCAGGCCCTTGTCCTTCATAGCCGTGCGGCAGCAGCATGACCAAGCCGCTATAGCGTCCCCATTTGGTTTCGCCGGAGGCGATGAATTGATCGATAATGACCTGCGCCACATTAGCAAAATCGCCGAATTGCGCTTCCCAAATAATCAAGCCGCGCGGCTCCGCTACCGAGTAGCCGTATTCAAAGCCCAATACGCCGGTTTCCGAGAGCAGGGAATCAATCACGCGAATAGGCGGTTGATTAGGTTTTAAATATTGCAAAGGCATATAACTTTCGCCGGTGTTCTGGTCATGCAAGACCGCATGGCGGTGCGAGAAGGTTCCGCGTCCGCAGTCCTCGCCCGATACCCGCACTTGATAGCCTTGATCCAATAAGGTGGCATAGGCGAGATTTTCCGCCGCACCCCAATCCAAAGGCTGCTTGCCGGTCGCCATTTCCTGACGCGCCGCCAAGGTACGTTTGACAATCGCATGCGGAGTAAAGCTATCCGGTACGCTGAAGGCTTGCACGCCCAAGGCTTTCAAACGCTCAGTATCAAAGCTGGTATCCACCGGCGCAGACCAATCCTGATTCGACAAAGCCTTCCATTCTTGAGCGAGAAAATCGCCGTTACCGTCGATTTCCGAAGCTTCCGCCACGCGCTCGCCGCTTTCCAAACGCGTCAAATAATCCGCCTGATAGGATTCATAAGCATCTGCGGCAATAATGCCGGCTTGCTGCAAGCGGTTGGCATAGACCTTAGCTGGCACGTCATGGGCGCGGATTTTTTCATACATTTTCGGCTGAGTGGCTGAAGGCTCGTCCGCCTCGTTATGTCCCAAACGGCGGTAGCAGACCAAATCGATGAAAATATCTTTTTGGAATTTGTTGAGATAAGCCACTGCCAATTGTCCTGCAAAAACCACCGCTTCCGGATCATCGCCGTTTACATGGATAATCGGTGCCTGCACCGATTTGGCAATGTCGGTGCAATACATGGACGAACGCGCATCCAATAAATTGGAAGTCGTAAAACCGATTTGATTATTCACGACCACATGCAAAGAACCGCCGACTTGATAGCCGCGCAATTGGGATAATTGCAAGACTTCTTGGTTAACGCCTTGTCCCGCCAAAGCGGCATCGCCGTGAATCAGAATCGGCGTGGCTTTATGCGCAACTTCAAAAATACTGGCTTCAGCGCCTAATTCTTGGCGGCGGCGCTCCAAACGCGCGCGGGTTGAGCCCATCGTTACCGCATTCACAAATTCCAAATGCGAAGGGTTATAGGCTAAGGTCAAATCCACTTTCTGACCGTCGATTTCCACAAAAGAAGAGAAGCCCATATGGTATTTCACATCGCCGCTGCGATTGGCCGCCGGCACCAATTTGCCGTCAAACTCGTCAAACAGTAATTGCGGTTTCTTGCCTAAGATATTGATTAAGACATTCAAACGGCCGCGGTGCGCCATGCCGATACCCACTTCTTCTACGCCGTTTGCCGCCAAAGCCTTAATCATGGCATTGAGCAAAGGAATCAGGGCATCGCCGCCTTCCAAAGAGAAACGCTTCTGTCCTACATAGCGTTTATGCAAATATTTTTCCATGCCGTCGGCAGCCACCAATTGGCGCAGAAAATTCTTTTTCTCTTCGGCGGAAAATTGATAATCGCCGGCGCCGGCTTCCATTTGCTCGGTCAGCCAATCCAGCTCTTTTTGCTCCCATACATGGCTGAACTGCAAACCCACATGTCCGCAATAGGTTTTTTGCAATTTTTTCAGCAAATCCGCCAATTTCATCTCTTGCTGCCCGAAAGCGCCGTCCACGGCAAAAGTTTGCTGCAAATCGCTGTCGCTCAAGCCGTGATAGGAGAGGTGCAATTGCTCAACCTCACGCCGCTCGCGGATTTTCGCCGGATCGGTATCGGCATGACGATGCCCGCGCACGCGATAGGCGCGAATCAAATTCAAGACGCCGATTTGCTTTTCGCTGACCGCGCCTTCTGCCGATGCGCTCAGCGGCTGCTGTCCTAATAATTCAAAACGTTCCTGCACGTCCAAACGCGAGACTTCTTGCTCGCTGTCGCCTTTGATTTGCGCAAAATAGCGCTGCCATTGCTCGCTGACCGAAGCCGGATCCGCTAAATAATCTTCATACAATGCCTCGATGAAAGCTGCATTACCGCCTGAAATCCCTGAATTGGCTTTTAATTCTTTATATGTGGACATGTTCACACCCTTTTTATAGAAAAATAACGGCAGATACTTGGCAATACCCACCAAAATCGCCGTTATGATACGCGCATCCGCGCTTTTACTCAAACCAAATCCCACATTCTCTAAGCTTTACAGCACATAAGATTTTTATAAGTAAACACTATTTTATTTTAAGCAGTTTATTTATCTAAGATAAAAACCTATCAAGCAGAACAATACCCTGCTTCTATCTGTGTTTTTTAATGAAACTGCTGTGAAAATCTTACGAATTTATGCTGCTCAAAATCTTTTGCCGATTTCGTTGTAATAGCGTTTTGCCCCTTCATGCAGGGGAATGCTGATGCCTTCTAAAGAAGTTTCCACGGATAATGCATTAGCGATACGCATTTCTTTCAGCCAATCAGGGTAATAGGCGCTATCCCAAAGGTTTTTTGTAAATTGATACGCCCAGTCTTTATCCATTTTATTGGTCGCCACCCATAAAGCGCGGACTTTCACGCTCTCAAAGGCTTCGCTGCCTGCATAAGCCCCCGCTTTTACCGCAACCGTTTGATATGTGCGGCTGCGTTTGACCAGCTCGTCAATCCCCGCACCTTGTAAAGACAAAAAGCGCAGCGACAATTCTTGATTCAGCCCCGTAAAGGTCGGTGCAGGAATGCCGGAAAAGAAAATCATGGCATCAATCTCTTTATTTTTCAGCGCTTGTGCCGCTTCGCCGACGCTTTGCGCCTGAAATTGAATCTCCGCAATGCTCAGCCCCGCAGCGCCGAATAGTTCCTGCACGGCATGATGTGTGCCTGAATGATTGGCGCCGATGCCGACTTTTTTACCCTGCAAATCGCTTAAAGACTGAATGCCGCTGTCTTTAGGCACGGCGATTTGCAGCACTTCCGTGTAAAGGCTTGCCAATGCGCGCAAGTTTTTGCAAGGCGTAGCTTTTTCAAATACACCCTCGCCCTGATACGCCATATAGACCAGATTCGATTGCGCCAAAGCGGAATCGCCTTGACCGCTGCACAAACGCTGCAAGTTTTCAGTTGAACCGTAGCTGCTGCGATTAACCAGTAAGACGCCTTCCACACCGCAACTGCCGCCGGCTTTGCAGGGCAAAGCGCCCTGCGGCTGCGTGTTTAAGGCGGAAATCATCGCCGCCGTCTGATAATACAGACCGTTGTAATAGCCGCTGTCAATCAAAAACACCTGATTGTCTTCGGCAATCGCCTGCGTCCCTGCGCATAAAGCCAGCAAGCTGAGACGGATTATTTTCATCGTTTCCTCTATATCGTTTTCATTTATTGATTAATTATTATCGGCGAGCATTCTGCCGGTAATCAATTCCGAATGCGGCGCAATCTGATAACGTCCTGCCAATACATTGATTTGCGGCGGAATGTGTTCGCGCTCAAAATAATCGTAAGCCGGTTGCAGCATTTGCCAAAAAGACAGCCAGCGATGATGGGCATGGCGCATCAAATTCTGATGCGTGAGATGGAAGGGAAAAATATGCACGGGCACAGCATATTGTCCGCGCTGATGTGCGGCGGAGACCAAAGCATAAATCACTTCAATCTGCTGATCGTCCATGGCATAGCAGCCAATCGACACGCAATCGCCGTGTACCATCAGATAACTGCCAGTGTAGCTGTGCTCGCGGTCGTAGGCATTGGGAAAGCCGAGATTAAAAGACAAATGATATTTGCTGTTAGGATTCATCTGCTGCGCGCTCACGGCATAAAAGCCTTCTGGCGACTGCTTATCGCCTTCGCGCAGTTTCGGACCTAAATCGCCCGAATAGGTGCAAATCGGAAATTTGCGGTACAGATGATAGCGACCGTCGGCGCGCAGCAGCCACGCCTCCAAGACCCTTTCTTCTTTGAAAATGCGCAAAAAGGTTTTTGCTCCTAAGGCAAAACCCTGCGCCTGCAAACGATCGCGCAAACTCAATTGCGACATATCGGAAATAGGCAGTTGAAAATCCACCGCCGCGCCCTGCGTTGAAGCAGTTTTTTCGCCGTTAGGCGCATAGCCCGCGCAGCCGCTTAAAAGCAAAGCCCCTGTTTTTAATACCGTACGCCGTTTCATTGTCGATACACCCACCGCAACACATCATCTTGCAAAGCGCGGCTGTTAACCGCCTCTTTGCCATTGCCAATAATCACTACCACATACACATGCCCGCTTTGCGCCTGCACATAGCCGGCAAAACCGCGCACCGCATCAATGGTGCCGGTCTTGCCGATAACGCGGCCCTGCAAAGCCTCGCCGGCAAAACGCCTATTCAAAGTACCGCTTTCGCCGGCAACCGCCAAAGACTGCATAAACTCCATCGCATAGCCGGAAGCATACAAATTAAGCAATAAGGTTGCCAAAGTCTGACCACTGACCCGTGAATCACGCGACAAACCTGAGCCGTTATCAATCAGCATCCCCTCAACCGGCACGCCGAAAGCCGCCAAAGTTTCTCTAACCGCCTGCCGCCCTTTATCCAAAGAACCCGGCACGCCGTAAACCTCCGCGCCCAAAGTCAGCAGCAATTGCCGGGTCATCACATTATTGCTCAGCTGATTCATCTTCTGAATTTGCTCACGCAAAGGCAAAGACATGCCGCTGTACAAAGGCTGCGCCGTGGTAGGTACAGGACCAATCTGCCCGCCGCCGTCAAAACTGCCGCCCTCGGCATACCATAAATCATGGAATAAATAATAAAATTGCTCGCTTGCCTCGCCCATGACCACCGTCAATTCGCGCGCGCCGCAAGCCGTGCTGTATTTACCCGTCAACTGCACCACGGCATAGCCACGCTCGTCGCGCAGCAAATCCACCGCCGGCGAATAATTGGCATCGCATTTGCCGGCATTGACAGTCATCTGATTGTCAATCTTCCAATTCATAATATTCGGCCACAAAGCCACCGCCGCCTGCTGCTTGCCCTGCGGCGACAAACGCACTTTCACCGTGCGGAAATTCACCATCAAAGGACTCGGTACCGCGTTATACGCCGACCAGCCGTTGCCGTCGAAAGACTGCGTATCCCGCGCCTCCTGCGGCAAATAATACAGAGAATTGTCCAACACGATATTGCCCGTGATATGGCGCACCCCGCGCGCGCGCAAATCCTTCAGCATCTGCTGCAAACGCTCCTCCACCAAAAAAGGATCGCCGCCGCCCTTGACATACAAATTGCCCTGAATCACGCCGTTGGCATCGGGCATCGCATCGGCGTAAAACTTCGTCTGCCATAAATAATCGCCGCCCAAGCGAATCAAAGCCGCTGCCGTCGTCAGCACCTTCTCCAAAGAAGCGGGCGAACGCAGCGTCTGCGCATTCAAACTGACCAAAGGCACTTCCTGCGCCACATCCTGAATAATCAAAGTCAAACCCTCGGCGGAGACCTGATTTTTCTGCATCAGCTGCGCAATATTGGCGGGCACGTTTTGCGCCCCCGCCCAGCCTGAAAACCCTAGAGCAATCAGCAAGCCCCATAAGCATTTCATGCAATTACCTCGAAATTCGTCCAAAAGGGGGCTATTATAGCGTGCCGAAATTTGAAATCACTCCCAAACATGAGCGACAAACCTAAAGAATACGATGAAGAAGGCCGCGTTATCCGCGAAAACCGCAGTGCAATCAAGCGCGAACGCGAAGCCATCCGCCAATTTGCCGAAGAACTCCTCAAACTGCCGGCGCATCAATACCCCCTTCTGCCCATCAGCGAACAGCTGCAAGCAGCGCTGATTGAAGGCAAACGCCTCACAGGCAACGCCCTGCGCCGCCACCTTAACTACCTCACGCGCCTCCTAGACGAACACCCCGACTTCGACAAACTGCGCCACGTACATGAACACATCAATCACCCCTACCGCCATGACAGCAGCAAAATGCGCCGCATCGCACAGGAAATCGATCGCCTGCTCGGTAACGACAAAAACATATACGGCGAACTCCTCGCCCATTACGCCGATTTCGACATGCAATACGTCAGACAACTCGTGCGCGAAGCGCAAAAACACCTCTCAAATACCGACAGCGACAATAGCGACGACAACACCGCAGACAGCAGCACGCCCGCCGCACCCAAAGCGGAAAAATACCGCCGCCGCCTGCAAAAATACCTGCAAGGACTCAGCCTTAACTACGACGACAGCGAAACCTGATGCAGCCCGCCAAAATACCGCTCGCCCTCTACATCCACATCCCTTGGTGCGTGCAAAAATGCCCCTACTGCGACTTCAACTCGCACAGCCTTAAACAGCGTATCGACGAAGACACCTACATCAACCACCTCTTGGCGGACTTCGGTATCGACTACGCCCTAAACCCCCGCCCCATTCACAGCATCTTCATCGGCGGCGGCACCCCCAGCCTCTTTAGCGGTGCAAGTATCGCCCGTCTGCTCGGCGAACTGCGCCAGCGCTCGGACTTTGCCGACGACATCGAAATCACCCTCGAAGCCAACCCCGGCACATTCGAGCAAGCCAAATTCAGCGCCTACCGCCAAGCCGGCGTCAACCGCCTGTCCCTAGGCATACAGAGCTTCTCCCCCCAGCAACTGCGCAATCTCGGGCGCATTCATGACGACGAAGAAGCCCATAAAGCCATCATCGCCGCGCAGCAAGCCGGCTTTAAACGCATCAATACCGACCTCATGTTCGGACTCCCCCATCAAAGCCCCGAACAAGCCCTGCAAGACCTGAAAAACGCCGCCGCATACGGCTGCGAACACCTCAGCTGGTATCAACTCACCCTCGAACCCAACACCGCCTTCTACCATCATCCACCCCCCCTGCCCGACGAAGACCAAAGACAAGACATCTTCGAACAAGGCGCCGCCTTCCTGCGCAGCCAAGGCTTCATGCAATACGAAACCTCCGCTTGGACGCGCGGCGCAAAAAGCGCGCACAACCTCAACTACTGGCAATTCGGCGACTACCTCGGCATTGGCGCCGGCGCACACGGCAAAATCAGTCTTGCCGACGGCAGCATACTGCGGCGCAGCAAATTCCGCGCCCCCAACCGCTACCAAGCCGTGCACAGCCAAGGCGCTACCCCCTATCAAGACCAAGAACAAATTGTCGCCCGCGAAGAACAAGGCTTTGAATTCATGATGAACGCCCTGCGTCTGAAAGACGGCGTCGCGCGTGCGTACCTTCCGCAACGCACCACGCTGCAACACAGCGACCTCGCCCCTGTTCTCGAAACCCTCATCGCCAAAAAACTCATTGCCGACGACCCGCAGACATACCGCTGCACCGCGCAAGGCTATGCCTTCCTCAACGACGTGCTGACCGCCTTTTTATAAACGGCTATTAAAAATACTTGTCCGTTTTTCGGTTGTAGCAACAGCAATCCCTATCTACAATAGCGCGCATCATATATTTGTAATGAAAAATGAAAAACTTAAGCCACGAAAGAATGTACCGAGCCATTTTGGACAAAGACAGCGCATTTGAAGGTATCTTTTTTACTGCCGTCAAAACCACCGGCATTTTTTGCCGTCCCTCCTGCACCGCCCGCAAACCCAAGCGCGAAAACGTAGAATTTTTTGCCACCAGCAAAGAATGTATCTTAAAAGGCTACCGCCCCTGCAAAGTATGCCGCCCCCTAGAACATCTGCACCAAACCCCGCCCGAAATCCAAAACCTTCTTAATGAATTAGCCCACAATCCCGGTTTAAAATTAAAAGACGATGATTTACAGCACAGAGGAATTGAGCCTAAATTCATTCGCCGCTGGTTTTTAAAAAATCACGGCATGACATTTCATGCCTTTTGCCGCCTGCACCGCATCAACTCGGCATTTAAAAAAATCCAATCAGGCGAAGCCATTGCCCACACCGCCTTTGATGCGGGATTTGATTCATTAAGCGGATTTTCAGAATCCTTTAAAAAAATATTCGGCGTATCGCCCAAGCAAGGCAAACAGCAAAACATCATTGATTTAAAACGCATAGAAACACCGCTCGGCACCATGATCGCCTGCGCCAGCAATCAAGGCATTTGCTTATTGGAATTTAGCGACCGCAAAATGCTGGAAACCGAATTAAAAAACATCGCCAAACGCCAAAATGCCCTCATTATTCAAGGCGATAATCCCTTCTTTCAGCCATTAGAAAAACAACTAAACGAATATTTTGCCAAACAACGCAGAGAATTTAGCGTACCCCTGCATTTTATCGGCACGGATTTTCAGCAACAAGTTTGGCATATCTTGCAAAGCATCCCCTATGGCGAAACCCGTTCTTACGGCGAACAAGCCAAATTATTAGGCAAACCCAAAGCCGTTCGAGCGGTTGCCAATGCTAACGGCATGAACAGCATTTCCATATTAGTGCCCTGCCACCGCGTCATTGGCGCCAACGGCGAATTAACCGGCTATGGCGGCGGATTATGGCGAAAACAGTATTTGCTTGATTTGGAAACATCAAATAAATATTGACTACTTAGCACCCTGCCCCAAAAACAGATTTGCTACCGGTTTTGAAGCCGCCATAAAACGCTAAATTTACCGATACCAGATATGGAAGCAGGATTGTCGTTTCCGAATGCCCGTTGATGCTTGAAAAATTCTCGGTCTCTTTCCCCAACAGCTTTAAAGAAGGGCTTGAATACCTAAAAGACCACGGTCGTCAATTTACCGCCCCTGTGATACTCATTAGCGGTAATAAAGACGTGTTTGTCTCGCCACAAGATGCCATTGATTTTTATAATGAAAGCAAATCAGGCGATAAAAGTTTGGTGTTGTATCCCAATTTTGGGCATTTACTCATGCTTGAAAAAGGCGGACAAAAAATCAATGATGACGTGGCTGAATGGATTAACGAGCGTGCCAAATAAATAGCAAAACACCGCTTATCGTGATGATGGGCGGTGGGTTTTATTTAAAGTTCAGGGCAAAGGGACATTTTAGGTGCTGTTTTCGAGTTCTTTAGTCCTAAGGGACAAAATAGGTGCTATCTAGCGTTTTTTAAGCAAAATAATCTTTTATAAACTTAACCTTATTCTCCTTTCCCATGCCGCAATGACAAGCTAAAAGTCTTTTCAGATCACCAAATTTTCCTTCAAGCAAATTG
>NZ_JBXGGR010000073.1:0-11327 GCF_056855035.1 Suttonella sp. | reverse complement strand
CCATCGTTCAGAGAAGGGATTTTTGTTGAATCTGATTTCTGGATTAACGGCATATTGCTTGTTTGCGTATAAGCCGCAGATGTTTGGGAAGAATGCTTTGGCGGCTGCTAAATAGAGGGGGCTTATCCCGAACTCAGGTTAGGGTAGTAAGGCTAATAAACGTTCGACCATCTGCGCGGATTGCCGCCCCGCCAAAGCAATGAATTCATCAAAACTTTGCTCGGCTTGCTCATCGGCATGATCCGAAATGGCTCGAATCACCACAAAAGGAACGCCGGCTTGATGACAGACCTGCGCAATCGCTGCCGCCTCCATTTCACAAGCCGCTACATCGGAAAAATGCGCGCGAATCGCTGCTGTTTGCGCTTCGCCATGTACAAATTGATCGCCTGAAACAATTAAGCCCGCATGTACCGTACTGGCAAAAACCCCTGCCGCCTGCGTTGCTGCATCGAGTAAATCATTTGCCGCAATAAAGCGCGCAGGCAATTGCGGCACCTGTCCATGCACATAGCCAAATGCGCTCACATCAACATCATGATGCGCCGTTTCTTTGCCAATCACCACATCGCCGATACGAATGGCTGCGCCCAATCCGCCAGCACTACCGGTATTAATCACCGCCTGCACCTGAAAATGCGTCAGCAAAGCGGCTGTCGTTAAAGCCGCATTTACCTTACCGATACCGGATAAAGCCAATACCACCTCACGTCCCGCCAATTTGCCGCGATAACATCTCTGCCCCAATAGCTCCAGACTTTGCGCTTCCTGCAAAGAATGTTGCAAATACGCCAATTCAGGCTGCATCGCCGCAATAATAGCAATCATTTGACTCATAAAATACTCACAGAAAATAAATGATGAATTTGTCGATAGAGACCCGCACACTGAAGACGGGTTTGCACTTGCGAGCCGCTATTGTCAATCACAAAATTGGCACGGCTTAATCTTTGCTCACGCGATAATTGCGCCGTCATAATGCGGCGAATATCTGCTTCCGTTACACCGTCTCGCATCGCGCCACGAGAAATTTGCAAATCAGGCAAGATATCGATAACGATAACCGCATGACATGCCGTCTCTAAGGCATTTTCAAATAACAGCGGAACACTATACAGCACCCATGCCGCTTGAGATTCAGCAACAGCCAACTGCTGCTGCGCTCGCTCACGAATTAGAGGATGCATTAAATCATTTACTTGCTTTTTTAAACATTCATCAGCAAAAATTTGCCGGCGCAGCCAAGCACGATTCAACTGCCCATCCGACAATAAGACCTCTTTACCGAGTAAAGCTTTCAATTGTTCTAATAAAGGTTCGCCTTTTTGCACAATTTCGCGCGCAATCACATCAGCATCCACTAAGGGAATGCCTTTTGCCTGAAAAAAATCGGAACAAAATGTTTTGCCGCTGGCTATGCCGCCGGTAAGGCCAATAATCATTAATTAGGCAAAAAACTAAGAAATGCGGCAATTTGACCGCCAAACAAGAAAGTAAGCCAACCGGCTACCGCCAAATAGGGTCCAAAAGGTGCAGGTTTGCCAAAACCGATTTTATTAATCATGAAAAACACAATCCCGCAAATCGATGACACCATCAGGATAATCGGCAACATAATCACGCCTTGCCAAGCCAGCAAAGCCGCAAGTAATTTAAAATCGCCATACCCCATACCTTCTCGACCGGTCCGTAATTTAAACAGCCAATAAACCGACCATAAAGACAAATAACCCAACATAGCGCCTAAAACGCTATCGCTCAGCGAAATAAACAAACCTTGATTATGTCCCGTCCCCAACCAAGCGGCAAAAATGCCTAGCCACATTAAAGGCAAGGTAATACGGTCAGGTAAAAGACTGGTTTCTGCGTCAATAAAAATCAGCGCGATCAATGCCCAAGTGAATAATAAAGCAAAAAGTAAAGGCAAAGGCGCTTGAATACGCCAAGCAATCACCGCACTAGCCAAGGCGCTTAATAGTTCAACAATGGCATAACGCGAACTGATCGGTCTCCGACAACCCTTACATTTGCGTCCCTGCAAAAGATAACTGACAACAGGGATATTTTCCCAAGCACGAATTTGATGACCGCAATTGGGGCAACGAGAAGGCGGCGTCAATAAATTAAACCGCCCCTCTGCTACCTCAGGATGCCGCTCTCCTTCTCCATGCACAATTTCCCAAGCCAACAATTTATCTTCGCGATCAATCATCACAGGAATGCGATAAATCACGACATTTAAAAAACTGCCAACCAACAAACCTAATAATGCAACAAGGAAAATACCTAACGGCGTTTCTAAGATTTCGATAAATATCATTAGAACATACTACCTAAGTTAAAGATTGGCATGTACATCGCAATCAATAATCCACCAACCACAACGGCTAGGAAAGCCATAATCATCGGTTCAATAGTCGACGTCAAAGCGTCAATACGCCAATCTAATTCTTCTTCATAGAATGCACCGACTCGTCCTAACATTTCTCCCAAATTACCGGACTCTTCACCAATTGCCGTCATTTGGACGGCAATCGTTGGGAATAATCCGGTATTTTTCATCGCAAAACTCATTTGCTGACCATTTTGTACATCATCACGAATTTCATAAACCGCTTCTTCATATACGATACTACCCGTGGCAGGCGCTGTAGCAGCAAGTGCCTTCATCAAAGAAACCCCTGCATTGAATAATGTCGCCATCGTTCGAGCAAAACGTGCATTAGCACCGCAACGTAAAATACCACCAATCATTGGTAATTTTAATGCTAATCGGTTTAATTTATCTGCAAAAGCTTTATTTCTATTTTTTAAATAAATAATAGCAGAAATAAAAAACACTATAGCAACTAATAAAAACACCCCTTTATCAATCATAAAATTAGAGACAGCCATTACAAATTTTGTTGGCGCAGGTAAATTACCACCATTTGATTCAAAAAAGTCGGCAAATACAGGAACAACTTTAATCATCAAAATTGCTGTAACAATTACTGCGAAGACTAATACTATCGCGGGATAAGTTAATGCCTTTTTCACTTTTTTCTTCGTTGCTTCTGCCTTTTCCAAGTTAACGGCAATATCATCCATAGTCTGTTCAAGCATACCTGCTTCTTCACCGGCAGCTACTAGACTTGTATAAAGATCATTAAAATACAAAGGATATTTTTTCAATGCTTCGGCGAAAGTCGCTCCATTTTCGATGCTAGCATGAATATCAAAAATCATTTCCTGCATACGTTTTGGCTTCTCAATCGATTCACCCACCAATTGCAAGGAACGCATGACGGGCATACCTGCACGCAACATGGTTGCCATTTGCCGGGTAAAAAATACGATATCAGTACTTTTAATTTTGCCTTTACTTTCGCCGAACAGAGGTTTAGGTTTAACTTTAACCGTCACGCTGGCCAAACCTTGGCGCGCTAAATAAGCTTTTAGCACCGCCTCATTTGGCGCCTCCATTTCCCCACTAATTTCTTTACCTTGTTTATTTTTACCCTTCCATTGAAAGGCGATCATTTCTTTTTTTTCAGCAGCCATTGTGCAACTCCTTATGCTTAGTCACTGGTAACACGTAATACTTCTTCAATACTGGTAATGCCTTGTTTGACTTTTAACAAAGCCGATTGACGTAAATCGGGATAACCTTCTTTTTGACATTGCTCGGCGATTTCCACCGCCGAAGCATTTTGTAAAATCAATTCGCCGAGACTTTCCGAAATCGGCACGACTTGATAGATACCTGCCCGTCCTCGATAGCCTTGATAACTACAACGTTCACAGCCTTTCGGCGCATAAATTTTCAGATCATCTAAATCTTCTTCCGCAAAACCAAGGCTCAATAATTCTTCATGATGATGTTTGCGGTCGCGCACCTTGCAATGATTACATAAACGGCGTGCCAAACGTTGCGCCATAATCAAATTTACGCTCGCGGCAATGTTATACGGCTCGATACCGATATTGACCAAACGTGCAATCGTTTGCGGCACATCGTTAGTATGCAGAGTAGATAATACCAAGTGACCTGTTTGCGCCGCTTTGACCGCAATTTCCGCAGTACTCATATCCCGAATCTCACCCACCATGATGATATCCGGATCTTGACGCAGGAAGGCTTTAAGCGCCGCAGCAAAATCAAGACCTGTTTTAGGATTAACGTTTACCTGATTAATTCCCGGCAAGTTGATTTCCACAGGGTCTTCCGCAGTAGAAATATTAACTGTCGGTTTATTCAATAAATTAAGACCGGTATATAAGGAAACCGTTTTACCCGAACCCGTAGGACCTGTTACTAAGACCAATCCCTGCGGTTTTGAAATCGCATCTAAATAATAGCGTTTTTGATCAGGCTCAAACCCTAGAATTTCAATATTTAATTTCGCCGCCGAGCTATCCAAGATACGCAGAACAACCTTTTCTCCCCACAAGGTCGGCAATGAGTTCACACGGAAATCAATCGCTTTAGTTTCAGAAACATAAAGTTTTATCCGCCCATCTTGCGGCACGCGTTTTTCCGCAATATCCAAATCCGCCATTACTTTCAGACGCGCAGTAATACGGTTGGCAATATTTGGCGGCGGTGTCGCCACTTCTTGCAAAACGCCGTCACGACGAAAACGCACGCGATAACTGGTTTCATAAGGCTCAAAATGCAAGTCGGAAGCACCGGTACGAATCGCATCAAGCAGCATACCGTTGACAAAACGCACTACCGGCGCTTCTTCCTCGGCACCGGCAATAGACCCTAATGCCTCGCCAATCGCATCTAAATTCTCTTCGGCAGAATCCTCCTCAAATAGATTATCCATTCCACCTACGCCTGCGAAATGGTCTTCTATCAAGGCCTCAATCGCATCGACATTCGCGATAATCGGCTCAACCGAGGTATAGTTGCCTTGATATTTAAATTCATCCAGCATATTGCGGTTGCTAGGATCAAAGGTCGCTAAAAATAAACGACCGCCCGCTGCATACATCGGCAATGCCAAATGCTTGCGCACTACCGATTCTTTAAACTGCGCCGTCAATTCGCGACGAATATCCATTTCACGCAACGCCACTTGCGGCAAATTAAATACTTCGCGATTGATGGTTGACAAACGCGACGGTGATAACAAACCGTCGCTTAGCAATTGCTGTAAAAAATTCGCTCTTTTCTTCTGCGCACTACTACGCGCCTCACGCAACTGATCTGCTGTTGCGATTTTATGCTGCACCATATAGGCAACAATTGCATCATAATTATTCATACATTATCCTTTTAAAGCGCTTGTTTCATGCAAAAAATTTGCCAACAACCGATATCCCGCCTCGCTCATAAACGACTCAGGATGAAATTGCACACCCTCAAGAGGCAGTTGACGATGACGCATACCCATCACCACCTGCTCCTCAGCATCATTAAACCAAGCGGTCAATTCAAAATCCTGCGGCATTTCCACAACTAAAGAATGATAGCGTGTTACCTGCAAAGGCATCGGCAAACCTTTAAACACGCCTTTATTATTGTGTTGAATCAAAGAAGTTTTGCCATGCATTACTTGTTTTGCTCTTTTCACCCGACCGCCAAAAACATCCGCCATGCACTGATGCCCCAAACAAACGCCCAATAAAGGCACTTTGCCTGCAAAACACCGAATGACCGCATTAGAAATACCCGCTTCTTTCGGTGTACAAGGCCCCGGAGAAATCACAAGATAATCCGGCTGTAAGGCCTCAATTTCCGCAACAGTCGTTTCATCATTACGCTTAACCAATACGTCCTGCCCCAGCTCAGAAAAATACTGCACCAGGTTATACGTAAAGGAATCATAATTATCAATCATCAAGAGCATGACAGTCTGCCGTCCCGCAGGTAAAATACCGAAAAATCATAACACACCCCGACACTAAATTCTCTACAGATGCTGCATTTTGACCGCGAACCCGCCTTTGTCCTCAAACGTTCCCCCTATAAAGAAAACCAATATTTAATTGATTTACTTAGCTTAAATCATGGAAAAATTCGCGGCATCGCCCGTATTGGCAAACAAAAAACCCATCGCGAGACAGAAAATTTTGCGCCGTTTCGAGAACTCGCCATCAGCGGACAGCAAAAAAGCGAATTAGCCCAATTATGGCAAAGCGACATCTTACAAAGCTACAATATCTCCGGCAAAAGCTGGCTCAGCGCTTCATACGTCAATGAACTACTCCTGCTTTACGCCACCCCCGAAACCGATACGCGACTCTACCGACTTTACCAAAACTGCCTGCAATCCCCAGACCATGCCCATTTGCGTCAACTGGAATGGTATCTCATCCGCGAACTCGGCCTCATTCCCGAACGCGAACAACACGCCGCTTGCTACCAAATTCATGCGCAAGAAGGCTGGCTGCTGTTACAAGCCGCCAAACAAGGCTTTGCGCACGAGCTGGTCAGTGCATTAGAAGCCGAGCATCTGCCGCTGGAACATCCGCAGCTTACCTCTTATTTGCAGAGTTTACTAAGACATCACGGCAATACACCGCGCAGCAAACAGACCGCCCACGCCCTATTGCAGTTATTGCGCTCTTAGGCTGTAAAAGAAGAACCGCAGCCGCAAGTGCTTTGCGCATTGGGATTACGAATCACAAACTGCGCGCCTTTTACATCCTCGCGGTAATCGATTTCTGCTCCTGTCAAATAGGGATAACTAATAGAATCGATCAATAAGGTAACGCCGTTTGTAACGGCAACCGCATCGCCTTCTTGCGGCGCTTCATCAAAAGTAAAACCGTACTGAAAACCCGAACAACCGCCGCCGGTAACATAGACCCGCAATTTCAGCGCATTATTCTCTTCTTCCGCCATCAAACTGGCGACTTTATCCGCCGCGGCTTGCGTAAAAACAACTTCCGCATCAAAAATTTCTACATCAGACATACTGCCTCCAAATCAATTATCATACACCGCGGCTTAGCGATAAAAAAGCCCCGTAAACACGGGGCTTCGCCGACGATATGCGGTATCTGCTTATTCTGCTTCAACAACGCGCACTAAGACTTGTGATTGAATATCGCCGTATAATTTCAAATCGATGGGGTATTCGCCCAATTCACGGATGGCACCGTGCGGCATCAAAATTTCAGGACGGGATAATTCCAAACCTTGTTGTTCGGCAGCAGCGGCAATGTGTTGCGTACCGACCGAACCGAACAATTTGCCCTCATCGCCGGATTTGGCAAAAATGGTCAATACTTTGCCATTTAATTGCTCCGCACGGCGCTCGGAAGCCGCCAAACGCTCTGCCTGTTGTTTTTCCAACTCCGCGCGACGCGCTTCAAACTCTGCAATTTTCGTTTTGGTCGCTTCGGTCGCTTTGCCTTTCGGAATCAGAAAATTACGCGCATAGCCTGATTTTACTTCCACTTTATCGCCCAAATCGCCTAAGCCGCTCACACGGTCTAACAAGATAATTTCCATGCGAATTCTCCTTAGTGTTGATCGCTATAAGGCAATAAAGCCAAGAAACGCGCACGCTTAACAGCTGTGGCTAATTGACGTTGATAAAAAGCATTAGTACCGGTTACGCGGGCAGGAACCAATTTAGCGGTTTCGGTAATATAGCCTTTCAATGTTTCCAAATCTTTGTAATCGATTTCTTTCACGCCTTCAGCGGTGAAACGACAAATTCTTTTACGACGTGCCATGATAACTCCTTATTTTTTGGCTTCTTGTGCCATAGCAGAAGCTTCGGTAATCGCTTCATCACGGCGGATAGTCAAATGACGCAGAACGGCATCATTAAAACGGAAATTGCTTTCCAATTCAGCTAAAGTGGCAGCGTCGCATTCGATATTCATCAGAATATAGTGCGCTTTAACCAATTTTTGAATCGGATAAGCCAACATGCGGCGACCCCAATCTTCAAAACGGTGCACTTTGCCGCCGTTTGCTTCGATTTGCGAGCGATAACGCTCCACCATTCCGCCTACTTGCTCGCTTTGGTCGGGATGTACCAAAAACACGATTTCATAATGTCTCATTAGTCTTCCTTATGGATGAAAAACAGCCGCGGATGCGGCAAGGAAATGCCGGTCAAACCGGCAAGGGCGCGAATTTTACGCAGTTTTGCCGGCATAAGCAAGCCCTAAAGACAAAAGATTGAACAAAAACAAGCCGAAAAATAAAGCCTGCGCATTTGCGCTACAATCTTTTTTCATTTAACCGCTGTTATCATGTTTCAAAAATACCGCTCATTATTCTTTTCCCTGCTCTGCCTGCTGCTTGCGCTGGCAGGATATTTTTACGCGCAACGCCAGCCCGTATTGTTTTTGCCGAGCAATACCGACCTTGCCGACCCCAGCCGCTACGCCTTTTTAACCGAAAGCGATGCCGCAGCCGCCTTAGTGGTGGATATGCGCGAGAAACGTTATTTCGGCCGCCTTGCCTTGCCGAGCATTGCCCGATACAGCAGCATTGCCGCGCATAGCGCTAGTTTGGCGATAGGCAATCAACAAGAATTATTCGTCCAAAATTTGCGCGACGGCAGCCGCAAACATATCCGTCTGTCGGAACACATTGACGCGCTTGCCGGCGCTCACGACAAACTCGCCCTACGCGCGGGCAAGTCCTTTTTGCTTTACAGCCTTCCCGAGCTTAAACCGCTTGGCAGCATCGAACTCGACAGCCGAAGCGTTTCTCTGCATTATGCGGATTTACAATCGCGCTGGCTGGCACTTGAACAACCGCCGGCGATTGTGCTGTATGAGCACAATCTCGAGCGCATCGCCCTGCCCTATGCCCATATCAGCCCTGCCGCCCTGTCGCCGGACAACCGTTTCCTCGCCTTTCAAGCGCAAGATACCGCAGGACAAGGATTTGCCGTGATTTGGTCATTAGAAAATCAGCAAATCTTGCGCAGCGAACCGCTTGCTGCACCCAGCTTGCGTCCGCTTATCGATAATCGCAGCGAATTCATTTATTTTGTCGATACCAAAGGCAAAGGGCTGCAATTTTCTACCAAAGACCTCAATGCCGCGCCGCGCCGCTTCGACAGCCTCGAAAACGCCCAAGACATCGCGCTCGGCTTTTTAGAAACCCGTCTTATCGTGCGTAATGCCGACAATCTGGTGCTGATTGACAGCGGCAGTTTGCAAACCCTTGCCCGCTTACCGCTGGCGGAGAAAGGACAAGGCTTATTCGTCAGCGCCGACAGCAAAACCGTACTCATCGGCGGACAGCAACAGCTTTTCAGCCTGCAATTGCCGCGCAATCAACTCAGCAGCATCGCCCTACCCGAAGCCATTCAAATGCGCGATATGTTCATGGGCGCGGGCAATCGGCTCTGCCATTAATCCTCACTTAAATGGCGCAGCTGCACTTTTAGCGGCACTTTGCTGCAGGTGCTGCAATAGCTTTTGTTCGGCACCTCGTATTTCAAACAGCAGCTGCGACGGCGGCGAAAATGCACCGCCGAAACGCCGTCCGCCCGCTCATACGGCAAAAGCAGCATCGCCGTCTGCAAAGGCATCGGCAAATGGCGCACAAAGCGCGCATGGCTCATCATCAATCCCTCGACATCCGACACATATTGCCGCGCCTTCATCCAAGGATCGGCAAGCGCCAAAGCGATATTGCCCCAAGAATCCGTAGTATGTACGCCGAATGCGGAAAAACTCTCGGCAATCTCCCGTGCCAATTCCGCCAATACGCCCGCCGTCTCCGCTGCCGTCAAAACCTCGCCCCTCTGCCACTGCAAGCCCTTCAAATTTTCGCCGTCCAGATACAAATCGCGCGAATTCAGCGCCACCGCATTGCCGAACAAAGCATTCGCCAGCCACTGTCCCAGAAAACCGCGCACAAACTGCTTTTGCCACAATACCGCCGCCACAAGCGCTTTATCCACAGATAATTTTGCCGCCAAAGCCGCCATCTTGCGCGCATACAAGTCTTTATCCGCCATAATCTCCGCCAAAGAACGGCTGCCTGATTGCGGCAAAGACACCACAGCGGCATCTCCCATCAAATGCACCACCTCAAAAGGCTGCAAAGCCTCAGACATCAATTCGGCAAAATCACTCATCATCTTCTTCCTATATAAAGCACTTCATCCACAGGCTATAGCAGAGAAAAAACCCTAAACTATACTTAAATTCCCCTCGGCTTAATCTAAAAATTCCGCAAAGAATGCTAATACTGTTAGAATGTCATCATTATTGAAAGTAAAAAAATAGACGCAATCATGATACACACCCTCATCGCGCTGCTGCGCCCCCGCACACTACCGCTTGCTATCGCCGTCATCTGCCTAGGCAATGCGCTGGCTTATGCCCAAGGCAACTGGCAGGTAAACATCTTTATCTTCAGTCTCTTAACCGCACTCAGCCTGCAAATGCTGTCCAATGTTGCCAATGATTACGGCGACGGCATCCGCGGCACCGACAACTACCGCGACAGCAGCAGCCCCAAACGCCTGACCGGCAGCGGCGCCGTCAGCCTCAGCAGCATGCGGCTTTACATCGCCGCTCTCGTCTTACTTAGCATCGCGCTCGGCGGCTACCTCATCAGCATCAGCGTCAAAGGACAAGGACAAATTCTACTCTTTACCGCCCTAGGCGCACTCAGCATCGCCGCCGCCATTTTCTACACCGTCGGACGCTATGCCTACGGCTATGCCGGACTAGGCGAAGCCGCCGTCTTTCTCTTTTTCGGCATTATCGGCGTATTAGGCAGCTATGCCCTGCAACAAGAACACATACGCCTTATCCAACTTCTGCCCGCCGCCGCCATCGGACTCCTCTGCGCCGCCGTTCTCAACGTCAACAATCTGCGCGACATCGACAGCGACAAACAAGCGGGAAAATTCACCCTCGCCGTGCGGCTCGGCTTTTACCGCGCCAAACAATTTCACGCCCTGCTGCTTATCGGCGCCTGCCTCTTGCTGCTGATTTTCAGCCTGTGCACAGACTGGAAATCCGCCCTCTGGCTCGTCTTATTGCCAGCCCTGCGCCAACACGGTAAACGCGTTCTTCAGGCGCAGACACCGCGTCTTATCGCCGTCGAACTCAAAAGCATTGTAGGATTATGCCTTGGCATCAGCTTATTACTATCCATCGGCATTCTCTTCAGTAATTTGTATACTCACCAAACCCCAAAATAACACTTCAAACCTTCTTCGATTGTATCAAACTCTGACAAATGACTTCTAAGCCATCTCTTAATCGTTGCCCAAGTTTGCTCTATTGGATTTAGCTCAGGTGAGTAAGGTGGTAATGGTAAGATGATGTGTTCATATGGTGTGTTATTGATAAGCGCTTGCAAGTGTTTCATTCTGTGAAATCTTGCATTGTCTAAGATG
>NZ_JBXGGR010000063.1:0-3901 GCF_056855035.1 Suttonella sp. | reverse complement strand
TAGGAGAGCGAGTCAATTTCTGCCTAAGGCCAGGCAATGTTGATGACCGTAAAGGCTTACGACAAATGGCAAACAAACTGTTTGGATTGTTGGTTGGGGATAGAGGCTATATCAGCAAAGAGTTAAGCGATTGGTTAGAAGAGAGATACAACATCACTTTACTGACAGGCAAGAAAAAGAATATGAAATCCCCGCCCCAAAGTCCTGAACAAAAAAGATCGTTAAAACAAAGATGTGTTGTTGAAACGATTTTTGATCAGTTAAAGAATCTATGCCAAATTGAACATACTCGCCATCGTTCAGAGAAGGGATTTTTGTTGAATCTGATTTCTGGATTAACGGCATATTGCTTGTTTCCGTATAAGCCGCAGATGTTTAGGAAGAATGCTTTGGCGGCTGCTAAATAGAGGGGGCTTATCCCGAACTCAGGTTAAGGCTAGTTGTTGTTTGCCGTATCCTGCGCGCATATTGCCTTCTTGTTCGTATTCAACAATCATGCGCCCGATTTCAAAATAGGTGCGGCTCATGGTTTTATTGACTGTCTGTGCAAGGTGCGTGCGGGCTTCAGCTAATAAATTGCTGATTTGCGGGAATAATGGATTATCTGGGGTCATGTTGATTCGATGTGGAGATTTGTAAAGAGGTCGGCTTGCATTTAGTGTAGGGAAAAGCGGTAAAAATGCAATGAGCGGTGCACAATGCGGATGCGGAAATGGTAAATAAGCGGCGGCTCGATGCGGCGAACTGTTAAAATAGCGGCTTTGCTAAATTGTTGGGGCAAGCCATGGAAAATATCGTCATTCGCGGTGCGCGTACGCATAATTTAAAGAATATCAATGTGGAGCTGCCGCGAGATAAATTGATTGTCATCACGGGTTTGTCCGGCTCGGGCAAGTCTTCTTTGGCTTTTGATACGATTTATGCCGAAGGGCAGCGGCGCTATGTGGAGAGTTTGTCGGCCTATGCGCGGCAGTTTTTATCGGTGATGGATAAGCCCGATGTCGATCATATCGAGGGTTTGTCACCGGCGATTTCTATCGAGCAGAAGTCCACCAGCCATAATCCGCGTTCGACGGTCGGCACGATTACCGAGATTCACGATTATTTGCGGTTGCTGTTTGCCCGCGTGGGCGTGCCGCATTGTCCGCATCACGGGATTGCTTTGAATGCGCAGACGGTGTCGCAGATGGTGGATCAGATTATGGCTTTGCCCGAGGGCAGCCGCTTGATGTTGCTGGCACCGCTGGTGCAGGGACGCAAGGGCGAGCATGCGGAATTGCTGGCGGAGATGCGTCAGCAGGGTTTTGTGCGACTGATGATTGACGGCAAGGTCTATGATATGGACGCTTTGCCGAGCATTGATGCCAAGCGTAATCATGATATTGCGGTGGTGGTGGATCGTTTTTCCGTTAAGGCGGGGATTGAGCAGCGCGTGGCGGAGTCTTTGGAGACGGTTTTGTCTTTGTCGGAGGGGATTGTGCAAGTCCTGCCGATGGAGGGGACGGATTTGGCACCGCGCACTTTTTCTGCACGCTATGCTTGTCCTGAATGCGGTTGGTCGCTGAAAGAGTTGGAACCGCGGATGTTTTCTTTTAATAATCCGCATGGTGCCTGCCCCGATTGCGATGGTTTGGGCGTGAATGTGTTTATTGATCCTGCGAAGGTGGTGGCGCACCCCGAATTGTCGATTGCCGCCGGTGCGGTACGCGGCTGGGATCGGCGCACGCCTTATTTTTATCCGCAAATGCAGGCACTTGCCGCGCATTATCAGTTTGATATTGAAGAGTCCGCATTTCAGGATTTGCCGCAGAAAATCCGCGATGTCGTTTTATACGGCAGCGGTAAGGAGAAAATCCGTCTGCCTTCTTTGGGACGCTATGGCGCAAAGAAAGAGCGCGAGGCGGTATGGGAAGGTGTAGTGGTGTCGATGAACCGCCGCTACCGCGAAACGGAAAACAGCCAAGTGCGCGATGAAATCGCCCAATATTTGAATAATCGTCCTTGTCCTACCTGCGGCGGCGGGCGTTTGAATGAAGCGGCGCAGCATGTCTTGGTGGAAGGCGTGTCTTTGCCGCAGATTAACCGCCTGTCTATCGGCGAGGCTTTGGATTGGGCGCAGAATTTGCAATTAAGCGGCGCACGCGGCGAGATTGCGGAAAAGATTTTAAAAGAAATCCGCGAGCGCTTGGGCTTTTTGGTCAATGTGGGGCTGAATTACCTGACCTTGGCACGCAGCGCGGAAACGCTTTCCGGCGGCGAGGCGCAGCGCATTCGTCTGGCATCGCAAATCGGTGCGGGTTTGGTCGGCGTGATGTATGTACTGGACGAGCCGTCCATCGGCTTGCATCAGCGCGATAACGAACGCCTGCTCAATTCCCTTTTGCGTCTGCGTGATTTGGGCAATACCGTGATTGTGGTCGAGCATGATGAAGACGCGATTCGCGCAGCGGATTACGTCATCGATATCGGGCCGGGTGCGGGCGTGCATGGCGGCGAAATCATGGCGCGCGGCACACCGGCGCAGATCGCCGCCAATCCGCAATCGCTGACCGGACAATATCTCAGCGGCGCGCAAAATATCGAGATTCCCGACAGCCGCCGCCCGATAGACCCCGAGAAAGTCGTGCGCCTTGAAGGCGCAAGCGGCAATAATCTGAAAAATGTGGACTTGCTGCTGCCGGTCGGTCTGTTTACCTGCATCACGGGTGTATCCGGCAGCGGCAAATCCACCCTGATTAACGACACCTTCTATAAAGCCGCCGCCCAAGCGATTAACCGCAGCCTCGAAGAGCCGGCGCCTTACCGCCATATCAGCGGCTTGGAGCATTTCGATAAAATCGTCAATATCGACCAAAGCGCCATCGGACGCACGCCGCGTTCCAATCCCGCCACCTATACTGGCATTTTTACCGGCATCCGCGAACTCTTTGCCGACACCCAAGAAAGCCGCGCGCGCGGTTATCAAGTCGGCAGATTTTCTTTCAATGTCAAAGGCGGACGCTGCGAAGCCTGCCAAGGCGACGGCGTGATTAAAGTAGAAATGCACTTTCTGCCCGATATCTTCGTTGCCTGCGATGTCTGCGGCGGCAAACGCTATAACCGCGAAACGCTGGATATTACTTACAAAGGCAAAAACATTCATGAAGTGCTGGAAATGACTGTCATTGAAGCGCATGAATTTTTCGCCAATATCCCCGCCCTGCAACGCAAACTGCAAACCCTGCTCGATGTCGGTCTGTCCTACATCAGCCTCGGGCAAAATGCCGTAACCCTCTCGGGCGGCGAAGCGCAAAGAATCAAACTTGCCAAAGAACTCTCCAAACGCGATACGGGACGCACCCTCTATGTACTGGACGAACCCACGACGGGACTGCATTTCCATGACGTCAAACAACTGCTTGCCGTCTTGCACCGCCTGCGCGACGGCGGCAATACCGTGGTTGTCATCGAACATAATTTGGACGTCATCAAAACGGCGGATTGGATAGTCGATTTAGGGCCGGAAGGCGGTAGCGGCGGCGGAGAAATCATCGCCGCCGGCAAACCTGAAGCCGTAGCAAACCAAGCCGTCAGCCATACGGGACGTTTTTTAAAGCCCATATTGGCAAAGCTCTAGATTGAAACCTTTGCAAACCCCCAAAGCAACACAACTGCTTTGGGGCTCCAACAAAAATAGCATCCATTTACCCAAATTTTACCCACCCATTCATATTCATTAAACAGCCCATTTCAGACTACCTACCGCCTTTTCAGGCAGCAATATAGCTAACGAAATATTCATTGTCATTATGAGTAACGACGAAACAGTTCGTCTACATCGCATCGCTCACGGCGACGTATGTTTTTTACCTGCGCCCATTTGTGTTCTATGGGGTTAAGATCAGGACTATAAACAGGGAGA
>NZ_JBXGGR010000060.1:0-20622 GCF_056855035.1 Suttonella sp. | reverse complement strand
TAGCTTGTCATTGCGGCATGGGAAAGGAGAATAAGGTTAAGTTTATAAAAGATTATTTTGCTTAAAAAACGCTAGATAGCACCTATTTTGTCCCTTAGAGCTAAAGAACTCGAAAACAGCACCTAAAATGTCCCTTTGCCCGAGTTTTTTAATGTCATTACTAAGGAGCTTTGCTTATGACGGATGTGAATGTTCAATCGAAGGGCGGTACCGTGGCGGGGATTATCGCCTGTGTGCTGGCAGTGTTGGGAATCCTGTTTCTCGGCATCCTCTTTGTGCCGTTGGCCGCGATTGTGGCGCTGATCGGCATGATTTTTGCAGTCAAAAGCCGCAATATGGGCGGTATCGGCATTAATGTTCTGGCCTGGGTGCTGACCCTTGTCGGCCTGATGACCTCGCCAGTGTTGCTGATGGCCATCGGCATCGGCGCATCGGCCTAGGGGCTGTTAACCATTCGGAGCCGGTTGCCTTGTCGTTCAAAATGGCGGTATGCCGTCATTTTGGACACAAACTGAAGGGGCGGTTCCAGTTTTTGACAGTGTAATTTTTCATAAAAACATAATGTTAAATAAGTGATTGAGTAAATGCCGCCGCGACAGTCTGAGCAAGAAAATCTATGATTCCTATCATAAATTCTTGTCGGAACAACGCCTGTGGTCGGAAAACGAACGGCGCTATCTTGTGGCACGTGATACGTTATGATTTACTAAATAAATTAGTCAAGTAGATTATTTGACTATGTTGATAATAAAGGCTTCGCTGAGCGAAGCCTTTTTATTTTTACTCTAGTTTTCAAAATATTGCTTGGCATTATGAAAGCAAATATTGCGGATAATGTCGCCGAGCAGTTTTTCATCGGCAGGGAGTTCGCCTTGTGTGACCCAGTTGCCGAACATATTACATAGAATGCGGCGGAAGTATTCGTGTCTTGTGAAGGAGAGGAAGCTACGGCTATCGGTCAACATGCCGACAAAGACAGATAGAATCCCCATTTGTGCATGGGTCATCAGTTGTTCTTCCATACCAGCTTTTTGGTCGTTAAACCACCAGCCTGATCCGAATTGCACTTTGCCGCGAATGCCTTCTTCTTGGAAGTTACCGCACATGGTGGCAAGTAGGGCGTTGTCGCGCGGATTAATGGTGTAGAGAATGGTTTTGGGCAGTTGGTCGCTGCTGTCCATCGCATTAAGCAGGGCGGCGAGGTTGTCGGCAATCGGGCGGTCGCCGATGGAATCATAGCCGCTGTCTACGCCGAGTTTGGCAAACATTCTGCCGCTGTTGTTGCGGATTGGCCCGATGTGAAGTTGCATGACCCAGCCCAAGCGGTGATATTGCTGTCCTAGCCAGACGAGTAGGGCGCTTTGGTACTGGGCGATGTCGTTTTCGCTGAGGCTTTGTTTGTTGAGTCGTTTTTGCAGAATTTCATCGAGAATGTGTTCTGCCGGCAATTCTGCATAGCGCAGGATTTCCAGTCCGTGATCGGAGGCGAAGCAGCCGTGTGCGGCGAAATGTTGCAGGCGTTGCGCAAGGGCTTCCTGTATGTCGCTGAAGCGGCGGATTTCTGTGCCGCAAACCTTTTGCAATTGCGCGAGGTAGTCTAAAAATCCGCTTTGTTCGATTTTAAGGATTTTGTCGGGTCGCCAGCTGGGGCGCACGCGAATCTTGAAGCTGCTGTCGGCGGCAATGGCGGCATGATGGGCGAGATCGTCAATCGGGTCGTCTGTAGTGCCGACCATATGCACGTTCATTTGCTGCAAGATACCGCGTGCGCTGAATTCGGGTGTGGCAAGCAGGCGGTTTGCTTCTTGCCAGATGTCTTCCGCGCTGTCGCCGTTGAGTAGGGTGGTAATGCCGAAGGGGCGTTTGAGTTCGAGATGCGTCCAATGGTAGAGCGGATTGCCGACGAATTGCGGCACGGCTTCGGCATAGGCTTGGAATTTCTCGCGCGCAGCGGCATCGCCGGTAATCAGGCGTTCGGCAATGCCGAGGGTACGCATGCCGCGCCATTTGTAATGGTCGCCTGCCAGCCAAATGTCGGCGAGATCACGGAATTGTTTGTCGGCGGCGATGTCCGCAGGCGGCAGATGGCAATGGTAGTCGTAAATCGGCTGGTCTTTGGCATGCTCATGGTAGAGTCGTTCTGCCATTGGGCTGTGCAATAGGAAATTGTCGCTGAGAAAGGTCATGTGTTCTCCTAAAGTTGAATGTTCAGGTTGCTGTCGATGACGATGCGGCGACGTTCGTCAAAGGGCAGTTCGAGGCTGATGTTGTCCAGCCATGCGGGGCGGTATTCGCCTTCGCCTTGAATGCTGATATGCAGGTCTTCGCCGTCGCCTTGCATTTCCCAGCGTAGAAGATAGTGTTTGCCGCTGTTGTCCGTGCCGTCGTCGTCATAAATCACGCCTGTCGCCGCTTGATTGTCTTTATGCGGGAAGAGGCGCAGCAGGCGGTCGCTGTCGTCTTCGGGGCTGTCGGCGTGCATGAGGCTGCCTTCAGGAATGATGCTGCCGGCGCGTACGAAGATGGGCAGATGTTCCAATGGGGCGGCGACTTCGAGACTTTGTCCGCCGCTATGGTATTGGCTGCTGTAATAGTCGTACCAGCCGCAGCTGTTGTCGGGTAGATAGACCTCGCGTTTACGTACGCCTTCGGCGGTCACGGGGCAGACCAGCAATTCTTTGCCGATCATGTGGTCGTCCGTGTCTTCAAAGGTGCGCGGATCGTGTTCATGGTCGAGGAAGGTGGGGCGCAGATAGGCTTCGTCTTCGCTGTGGGTTTGCCAAAGCAGGGTGTAGAGGAAGGGAATGAGACGGTAGCGCAGGCGGATGGCATCGCGCACGGCATGGGTGATTTGCGGATACATCCACGGTTCGTTGACGCTGTGGTCGTCATTCCAAGAGTGAATGGTAAAGCGCGGCAGCAGCAGGGCGCTTTGAATCCAGCGCAGGAAGAGTTCGGCATCGGGTTTGCCGCCCGCAAAGCCGCCGATGTCATGCCCGATGTGATACATGCCCGATAAGCTCATGCCTACGCCCATGCGGATATTCCATTTGAGGCTGTGCCATGAGGTGCGGTTGTCGCCGCTCCATGTTTGGGCATAGCGCTGTATGCCTGGGCAACCGCTGCGCGAGATGAGATAGGGACGTTCGGTGCTGTATTCGATTTGCGCTTGATAGGAATTTTGCGTCATCAAGAGCGGCATCAGGGGGCGGATATGATGAATGGCGATGGGATTGCCAAAGCCTTGGCAGCGTGCTTCGTCGTCCCAAATTTCGTATTCGTTATTGTCGTTCCAAGTAGAGCTGATGCCTTTGTCGAGTAATTGGCTTTTGATGTTGTCACGCCACCATTTACCTGTGGCGGGGTTGGTGAAGTCTAAATGCGAGCCGGTGTCGTCCCAAAACATGGATTGCTCGGGGCTATCGCTTTCGCTGTCCTGAATAAAGAGTTTGGCGGCGGCGACTTCCTGATATTTGGGGTGGTCTTGCAATAGGCAGGGTTTGATATTTGCCGCAAAACGGATGCCGGCGGCGCGGAAATCCGCCGCCAATTGCGGAAAGTCGGGGAATTTATCGGTGTTCCAGTTAAAGACATAGCGTTTGCCCGCAATGCTGGTATAGCCCGAAGAAAGCTGGAAGCTGTCGCAGGGAATGGCATGTTCTTGGCAGAGGCACGTGAAGTTATACAGCTGTTCCTGCGCATTGTCCGCATCGGTGTAGCTCATGGTCGAGCCCGAATAGCCTAAGCTCCATTTAGGTGGAAAGAGGTTTTTGCCGCTGATTTGCAGGAAGGCTTTGGTGATGTCGGCAATGCTGCCGCCGTGCAGGAAATAGTAGTCGATGTCGCCGCCTTCGGCGCGGTAGCTGCGGTAGCGCAAATGGTAATTGTCGATTTCATTGCCCATGTCGAAGCGGCTGGTATTGAGGTTGTCGTAGAAAATACCCCAATGTGCGCCGCTGGGACTGAGGGTTTGATAGAAAGGCCAATGTTTGTAGAGCGGATCGCTACTTTCCGCGTTATAGCCCATCGCGTCTAAGCTGCGCATTTCGTATTTTTTGCCGAAACGATCGAGCGTACCGGCTTTTTCGCCCAAGCCGAAGTAGCGGTCTTGGAGGTGCAGATACATATAATGCGCGATGTTGCGTCCTCGGCGGCTGAGTTCATAAGCGCCGGTGGCGCGGTCGGCGGCAATTTCCCGCCATTGCTCGCCGTCTTTTTCACACCAAATCAATTGCAAGGGGTGGCGGATTTCAAGCCGTAGGGTTTTACCGCTCAGGACTAATGTATCCGCAGTTTCGCTCAGCTCGAAGTTCGGACAAGTAAATCCTGCGCGGCTGGCGCGCTCGCGTCCCGTTTCGTCAATCGGCGCATCGGGCGGCGAAACCAACCAGCTGCGTGCATTTGTACTTGCGCCGTTTTTCAACAGCCACACGCGCCAGATATGTTCTTCTAAGATGATGATATGCAATAGGTGTTTCTCATCACAACGCAGGGTGATGCCGTCGGCGTTGCGGCTTTCTAAAGTCCAGTGTTTAAGGGTTTTCATCTTTAGCCTCCGTAGCCGAGCAATAGTTGCGGCAAGAATAAGGAAATTTGCGGAATAAAGGTCACCAAGAGCAGGGTAATGATCAGGGCGATGTACATCGGCAGCATATAAGGAATGACTTGCGCCAGACGCACTTTACCCACCGAGCAACCCACGAACAGGCAACTGCCCACCGGTGGGGTAACGATACCTAGGCAGAGGTTGAAGGTCATCATGATGCCGAAATGCACGGGGTCAACGCCCAGCGATTCGGCAATTGGTAGGAAAATCGGCGTAAAGATGAGAATAGCGGGGGTCATGTCCATAAAGAAGCCGACAATCAATAAGATGAGGTTGATGGTCAGCAAAATGACGATTTTGTTTTCCGAGACCGCCAGAATCGCTTCTTCGATAATATAAGGAATATCGGCATTTGCCATTGCCCAGCTCATGCCTGAAGAACAGCCGATGAGCAGCAGGACGATGGCGGTCGTCACCATCGAATCCAAGAACAGTTTGGGCAATTCTTGGATTTTGATTTCACGATAGACCACAACCGCCAAAATCAGGGAATACACCACCGCAATCGCCGAACCTTCCGTGGCGGTGAAAAAGCCTTTCACAATGCCGCCGATGACGATAACAATCAGAGACAGAGGCAAGAGCGCTTGGATAAAGGCGCCCACCGCCGCATTCAGCGGTACGCGCGCATTCACGGGATAGCGTTTGCGGTAGGCGATAAAGCCCGCCACCAGCATGAGTCCCAAGCCCATGAGAATACCGGGCAGATAACCGGCTAAAAATAAGGCGGCGACAGAAGTTCCGCCCGAGATGGTGGAATAGACGATAAAAGTATTGCTAGGCGGAATAAGCAGACCGGTAGGGCAGGAAGCGATATTTACCGCCGCCGAATAACCGGGATCGTAACCGGCTTTGCGCTGCATTTCGCTCATCGTGCCGCCGACCGCTGCCGCCGAAGCCACTGCCGAACCGGAAATCGAGCCGAAGAGCATATTGGCAATCACATTGCAATGCGCCAAAGCGCCGGGCAGACGTCCTGCCAAAACCAAGGCGAAATTAATCAAACGCATGGCAATGCCGCCGCGGTTCATGATATTGCCCGCCAGAATGAAGAAAGGCAGGGCGAGCAGGGCGAAGCTGTCGAGGGCGGTAATCATTTTCTGCGCCGTGACGAACATCGTGTTGTCAAAAGGCATGGAAATCAAAATTGTGGCGACCGTAGCAATCCCGATGGAAAAAGACACCGGTACGCTTAAAAACATCAGCAGGAAAAAGATGCCGAATAAGACTAAAACGCTTAATACTTCCGAACTCATGCCGCACCTCCTGCGCGCGCGCTAACATTCTCGATAATCGCTACTAATGAGAAAAAGACCATCAAAACGCCGGCAATCGGCACAATCATATAAATATAGCCCATCGGCCATTGCAGGGCGGGGGTGACTTGTTGATTGGCAAAAGTTTTGGCGGTTAATTCCCAGCCGCCTTTAATCATGACCAAGCCGGCGAAAGCAATGATGCAGCATTCAATCAATACATTCAGCACGAGCTTTGCCTTGCCTTTGAGCTTCATCGCCAGCAAATCAATCGCCAAATGTTTTTTATGGGCAGAGGCTTGTGCGGCGCCGAGCAAGCCGATCCACATAAAGGTAAAGCGCGCCAATTCGTCGGTAACGGTACTGGGGCGGGCGGCAGTATAGCGGGAAACCACCTGCCAGACCACGCAGCCGACCAATAAAAATGCCAATACCGTGAGGATATAGCCGTTAATTTTTCTAATGGGGGCGGCGATTTTTTCAGCTAAAGAAGGCGGGGGAGAAAGGGCGTGTTCTTGGCTCATAAGAAGACCTCCTAGAAAATGTGGAATGCCTGAACGCGCATAGATTAACCATTTTCAGAAAATTGGTCAACCAGTATTGACATTGGTCAGATAAGTCGCCAAGATATGCGCAGTGAAACCCATAAATAGGAGTAAACATGACCCTGTTCAAACACGCCCTTGCGGCATCGATTGCCTTAGCCATGAGCCTTGGCGCGCAAGCCGCTATTACCTTGAAACTCAGCCATAACCAAAGCAAAGATCTGCCTGTGCATAAGGCGATAGAATTCTTCGGCGAAAAAGTGGCGGAATACACCAACGGCGAAATCAAAGTGCGCATTTATCCGAACGCGCAATTGGGTACGCAGCGCGAATCCATGGAATTGGTGCAATCGGGCGGCTTGGCGCTGGCGAAAACCAATGCGGCGGAAATCGAGGCTTTTGAACCGCTGTATGCCGTGTTTAATCAGCCATTTATCTTCAAAGACGAAGCGCATTACTATGAAGTGCTGGGCGGCGACATCGGCGAAGAAGTCTTAAATGCTTCTGTTGACAAAGGCTTTATCGGTATTACCTACTATGACGCCGGTTCACGTTCTTTCTACGCCGGTAAACCAATTAAGCACCCTGACGATTTGAAAAACATGAAAATCCGTGTGCAACCCAGCCCGACGGCGGTAAAAATGGTTGAACTCTTGGGGGCGCACCCGACGCCGATTGCTTTCGGCGAACTCTATACCGCTTTGCAGCAAGGTGTGGTGGACGGCGCGGAAAACAATGAATCGGCTTTGGTCGATAACCGCCATGGCGAAGTGTCGAAATTCTACAGCTATGACCAACATACCATGATTCCCGATGTTTTGGTTATGAGTATGAAAGACTGGGAAAAGCTCACGCCCGAACAGCAAGCGGCAATTAAAAAAGCCGGTAAAGAGTCCATGATGAAGCAAAAAGCATTATGGGCGGAAAACACCGTTAAAGTAATTAAAGAAGCGAAGGAAAAATTAGGCGTAACTTTCGTAGAAGACGTGGACAAAGCGGCTTTCGCGGAAAAAGTGCTGCCGATGCACGAAGAAGCGGCAAAAGCCTCGCCTAAGGCGGCGGAATTGATCCAACGCATCAAGGACGCGGCAAAAGACTAAGGTATCGCCATGAGCAGCACCTCTTCCCGTCGTTATCCCGAAGTGGCGCAGGAATTGCGCCACTATATCAGCGCCCATTTCTTTAGCGCAGGCGAAAAACTGCCAGCCGAAAGAGTCTTGGCGGAAAAGCTTGACGTCAGTCGCGCCTTACTGCGCGAAGCGTTGATTATGTTGGAAATTCAAGGACTGGTGGAGGTGCGGCAAGGCTCGGGCGTCTATGTGCGGCAGACAGAAGATAGCGGGCAAAAGCTGGCAGAAGACGATATCGGGCCTTTTGAGCTTTTGCAGGCGCGCCAAGTCTTGGAAAGCAGTATCGCGGAAATCGCCGCACAAATGGTAACCAAGCGCGATATCGAAGATTTACAAAAAATCTTAAACGAACAAAAAAATGAAGTGCAAAAAGGGATTACCGATTACGATACCGACGAGCGCTTTCATATTCGCGTGGCAGAGGCGACGCAAAACCGCGTCTTGCTCGAAAGCGTGAACCATTTATGGCAAATACGGCGGCGCAGCCCGATGTGGGTGCAGCTGCACAGCCATATTTCGCATACGACATATTGGCAGCAATGGGTGGACGACCATCAGGCGATTTTCAACGCCCTAAAAAGAAAAGACCCTGCTGCTGCCAGACAGAGTATGTGGCAACATTTGGAAAATGTGCGCGAAACCGTTTTTGCGCTCTCGGATGTGGATAAGCCTGATTTCGACGGCTTTCTTTTCCAAAGTTTTCCCCTAAAAACCTGAATATTGAACAGAGTTTGTAATGAAAAGAAAATTACTATCGACAGCTCTTTTTTCTGTATTGAGTCTTTCAGCATTTGCCGAAGAATTAAACTATAGCAAAATGACGGAACACTCATTAAGTCATGGTGAAATCAAATATTTTATTGAAGGCAAAATCGGCAAAGGCGGAGAAGCTAATGCAAAATGCGAAGACGGTTTATTCTTCAATGAACATTATTTAGCCGTTTTTGATGGGGCGACGGATAAATCGGGGAAAAAATATAACGGACATAAAGGCGGACGAGTTGCAAGAGATATTATTGCATCCGTATTTGCCGAATTACCTGCCAATACGCCGAAAGAAGAAGTGTTGGAAAGAATTAATGCGAAATATCAGGAATTCTATAAGGAAAATTCCGATATTGATTTTGAAAAAAATCCGCTGTTCCGACCGACCGCCACTTTGATTTGGTATAACTTCGACAGTAAAGAATTAGTAGGCATCGGTGATTCAAAAGCGCGTATTGACGGCGTGAATTATAACAATGAAGAGAAATTGGTGGATACCTTAAACAGCGCTTTGCGCGTACGCGTGATTGAAGAATTGAAATTAAGCGACGAAGATATTAAGAAAAACGATTTAGGGCGCGAATATATTTTGCCTTTGTTAAAACGCCAATCCGAATTTCAAAATAATCCCGAAGCACCAGAGGCTTTCCAATTCTGGGCAATCGACGGATTCCCGATTCCGGCGGATAAATTGCGTGTTTGGACATTTGAAACCGCGCCTAAATTAATCGAATTAAGCTCTGACGGCTATGATGTTTATCCTGAGGGGGCAACGATTGAAGCTTATGAAGCGGAATTGGAAAATTTATTGAAAACCGATCCGATGCGGATACGCCATCCATCAACCAAAGGAGTAAGTAAGGACAATTATACTTTTGATGATCGTGCGATATTGATTTATCAAGCGAAGTAATATTTTTTATATGATTTAATTTACGAGGACTAAAAGATGATGAACAGAAGACAATTTACCGCCTTATCAGCCGCCGTATTACTGGCTTTAGCACCGCATGGTGCATGGGCGAAAGCGGAAAAAGTGATTAAACTCGGGCATATCGCCAATGAGCAGCATTCTTGGCATATCGGCTCGCTTAAATTTGCCGAAGAAGTGAAGCGTTTGACCGACGGACGCATCGAAGTGCAAATTTTCCCGAATGATTCATTGGGCAAAGAAATCGATTTAATCAACGGTATGCAATTAGGCACGGCGGATATGACCATTACCGGCGAAAGCCTGCAAAACTGGGCGCCGAAGGCGGCATTATTGGCGATTCCTTATGCTTATCAGTCTTTAGAGCATATGGATGCGGTGGCGACCGGCGACATCGGCAAGGATATTGAGGCGGAAATCATCGCGAAAGCGCAGGTGCGTCCTTTGACGTATTTTGCCCGCGGTCCGCGCAATCTGACCGCTAACCGCGAAATCAAAAGCCCTGATGATTTGAAAGCCTTGAAATTGCGCGTGCCGAACGTGCCTTTGTTTGTACAGACTTGGAAGGCTTTAGGCGCTTCGCCGACCCCGATGGCATTCAGCGAGGTCTTTACTTCTTTGCAAAACGGCACGATTGAAGGACAGGAAAATCCTTTATCTTTGATTGAGTCGGGTTCCTTATTTGAAGTGCAAAAATTTGTGAACAAAACCGAGCATGTGCGTTCATGGATTTATGTGGCGATTTCCGAGCTGACTTGGCAAAGCCTCTCGCCAGCCGATCAAAAAGCCCTCTTGGAAGCCGCCGAAACGGCGCGTCTCACCGAGCGCGAAGCTTTCTTGAAAGATGAAGAGCGTTTGGAAAAATCTTTGAGCGAAAAAGGCATGACTTTCGTGGAAGTCGATCAAAAGGCTTTTGCCGAAAAAGCGAAAAAAGCGGTATTGGATACGGCTGCCAATGAAATCAAGCCCTATGTCGAGCGCATTTTCGTCGAACAACCGAAATAATCGCTTCTCTTGAAAATGGGGCGGTATTTCCGCCTCATTCCTGAATAATAACAAATAGGAAGGATGCGATGTCCAAAATGATTCAAGCGATCGGTATGCTACTGCGCATACTGACAGGCTGTGCTTTTGCCGTTTTAATGGTGGTGGTCATCATTCAGGTGGCAACGCGCAGCTTTGGCGACGGCGGTTCGCCGGTGTGGACGGAAGAACTGACCCGCTTTTCTTTACTTTATATTGCCGCTTTCGGCGCAGGATTATCTTTATGGACGGGGGCGATGGTCAACGTGGATATGCTGTCCGAGCGTTTGCCGGGCAAACTGCCTTGGCTGTGCCGCTTATTATCCGCCGCTTCAGTCTGCTTTTTTGCCGTGATGCTGATTTCTCCGGCATGGCGCTTTACCAAAATCGGCATGATGCAGACCGCCGCTTCCATGCCCTTTATTAAAATGGCGTATGTGCATGCAAGCGTATTGATTTTATTGGTTTTGGTGGCGGCTTGCGCAGGCTTGCGCGTCATCGGCATGTTGTTTGGCAAACTCGACGGCTTGCCTGAAATTCGTCAAGAGGAAGCGCTATGAGTTTAACGGTCTTAATTATCGTCTTTTTACTGGGCTTGGCAATCGGGATTCCCGTTGCCGCTACGCTGGGGCTGGCGTCGCTGGCGTATATTCTCTCTGCCGGCATTCCGCTGGTGGTCGTGCCGCAGAAAATGTTCGCCGGCATGGATATTTACGTTTTGCTCTGTATTCCCGGTTTCGTATTGGCGGGCAATTTGATGAATGCGGGCGGGATTACGCCGCGGATTATCAATTTTGCGCAGGCAGGTGTGGGCTGGATGCGCGGCGGCTTAGGCATGACGAACGTGGCTTCTTCCATGCTTTTCGGCGGCATTTCCGGTACGGCGGTTGCTGATGCGGCTTCTATCGGTGGCATGATGATTCCCGGTATGAAACGCGCGGGCTATCCGGCGGATTTTTCCGCAGCGGTGACTTCCGCTTCCTCGACTATCGGACCGATTATTCCGCCTTCCGTGCCGATGATTATTGTCGGCGGTTTGTCCAGTTTATCGGTGGGTAAACTCTTTATTGCCGGCGTGATTCCCGGTCTGCTTTTGGGTGTGGGAATGTTGATTATTACCTATATCCTTGCGGTAAAAAACAATTATCCGCGTCAAGCATGGCAGGGTTTTGCGCATTTGGGCAAAGCATTCTTCGGCGCTTTCTGGGCATTGGCAATGACGGGTCTGATTGTCGGCGGCATGGTCAGCGGCTTTACTTCGCCGACCGAGACTTCGATTATCGCCGCGGTATATGCCATTGTCGTGGGCTTGTTTGTCTATCGTGAATTGCCGCTGAAAGCCATTCCCAAATTGATTGCCGACAGCGCAGTCGCCTCGGCGGCGATTCTGTTCTTGGTCGGCACGGCGAACGTCTTCGGCTGGATTTTGGTTTCCGAGCATATTCCGCAAATGCTGACCGATGCCCTTTTGTCTTTAACCGATAATAAATATCTGATTATTCTGCTGATTAATATCGTCTTGATTTTCGTCGGCATGTTTATGGAAACCATCGCGGCGCTGATTATCCTTTTTGTGCCGCTGATGCAGGTGGCGACCAGCGTCGGCATGGATCCGATTCATTTCGCCGTCTTTGTGGTCTTGAACCTGATGATCGGATTATCTACACCGCCGGTGGGCGTGTGCATGTTCGTCTGCGCCAATATCGCGCGCGAACCTTTGGGACGCGTGATAAAAGCCCTTGTGCCTTATATCGTCGTGAATTTGATTGTGCTGCTGATGGTTTCCTACATCCCAGCATTATCCACTTGGCTACCCTCTTTATTGAATAATTAATCGGAGCATAAATAATGAAAGCTGTATTAGTGAAGGAACCTCAAGTCGTTGAAATCGTTGATGTGGAAAAGCCCGTCATCAGCGCGGACAATGAAGTCTTAATCAAAGTACTGTGGGGCGGCATTTGCGGCTCGGACATCGGCATTTACAGCGGCGGCAACGCCCTTGCCACTTATCCGCGTATCATCGGGCATGAATTTTCAGGCATCGTGGAAGCCGTCGGCGGGGCGGTGGAAAATATTGCGGTCGGCGATTTGGTGACGACCGATATCGTCAACAGCTGCGGCAAATGCTATGCCTGCCGCACGGGGCATCATAATGTCTGCGCGCATTTGGAAGTGACGGGTGTGCATCGTGAAGGTGGTTTTGCCGAATATTTCAAAACCACGGCGGAAAAAGTTTATGTACTGGATCGCAGCAAACTTTCCGATCGCGCCGCCTGCTTGGTTGAGCCTTATTCTGTCGGCGCGGAAGTCAATGCGCGCGCGAGTGTGACGGCGGATGACAAAGTCGTCGTCTTCGGCGCAGGTCCGGCAGGCTTGGCAGTCATGCAAGTAGCGCGGGCGAAAGGCGCGGAAGTGCTGATTACCGACATTTTCCAAGAACGTTTGGATTTGGCGGCAAAAATGGGCGCCACGCGCACCGTGAACGTCAAAGACGAAGACTTAAAAACCGCGATTATGGCATTTACCGACGGCGAGGGCGCACATGTGATTGCCGATGCCGTCTGCTCGCCGCAATCCGTGAAAGACGCGCTGGAATATCTAGCCCCTTCGGGTCGTTTTGTGGTGTTGGGCACCAGCGCCGCGCCGGTCGATATTCCGCAAATCGCCTTTACCAAGAAAGGCATTAACGTTTTCGGCACGCGCGTGAACAATTACCGCTTCCCCGAAGTCATCGAACTGTTTGAAAGCGGCAAAATCCAGCCGGAACTCATGCACACACATACCTTTAATTTCGCCGATATTGCAGATGCCTTTGAAGTGCTGCGCACCGATAAAAGCAAAGTCTGCAAAATCATGCTTCAATGGTAATTTATTGATTTAATTAGGAGAGAAAATGAAAACAACCTTTCGTTGGTATGGTGAAGGCAACGACACCATCACATTAGAACAAATCCGCCAAATTCCGACCATGGAAGGCGTGGTATGGGCATTGCACGATATGGCGGCGGGCGAAGTTTGGGAAGAATCGCGCATTGCCGAAGTCAAAGCGCAGGCGGACAAATACGGTCTGAACATCGACGTGGTCGAAAGCGTGAACGTGCATGAAGCCATCAAACTCGGATTGCCGGAGCGCGAACAATACATCGAAAACTACAAAATCACCCTGCGCCGCTTGGCAAAATACGGCGTGAAAGTCGTTTGCTACAACTTCATGCCGGTATTTGACTGGATGCGCACCGATTTATACCGCCCGAGTTTTAACGGCGACGGTTCTACCGCCTTATTCTACGAAGCCGCCGCAATGAAAGACCTCGACCCCAAAGCGCTGGTAAAAAGCGTTGCCGCCGGTTCAAACGGGCTGACCCTGCCGGGCTGGGAGCCGGAGCGTCTTGCGCATTTGGATAAACTCTTTGATGCCTATAAAGAAGTGACGGAAGACGATTTGCGCCGCAACTTCAAATACTTCCTTGAGCAAATCATTCCGGTGTGCGAAGAAGTGGACATTAAAATGGGCGTACACCCCGACGATCCGCCGTTCTCTATCTTCGGCTTGCCGCGCATCGTGAAAAACTACAATGATTTGAAAGCCATCTTGGAAATGGTAGACAGCCCCTACAACGGTCTGACCCTTTGCACAGGTTCCTTAGGCGCCAACGGCGAGAACGATTTAGTCAAAATGATTAAAGACTTCCACGAGCGCATTCCTTTTGCCCATATCCGCAACGTCAAACGCTTTGAAAACGGCGATTTCATCGAAACCTCGCACCGCTCCGCCGACGGCTCGGTCGATATTGCCGCCGTCGTGCGCGCCTATCATGAAGTCGGCTTTACAGGCTACTGGCGCCCCGACCACGGCCGCCATATCTGGGGCGAAAAATGCCGCCCGGGTTACGGCTTATACGACCGCGCCTTAGGCATCATGTATGTGGAAGGCGTATGGGATTCTTGCGAGCGTGAGCAAGGACGCTAAATCTATTTTCCTGTAAACGGAAAGCGCTTATCGCAACACGCAGCGATAAGCGCCGCACTTTCAAAACATCAGGCAAACCCATTTGAGGACAACATGATGAAAACCGCTTTGCTTTGTGCCGCGCTTGCCCTTGCGCTGCCTTATGCCGCTGCCGAGAGCGGCGAAGCCAATATCCCGACTCACGGTGACCTGCCTTATATTGCCGATGACAATCCCGCGCATCTCTTAGATATCTATCTACCTGCAAAAGCGGAAAAACCCGCGCCGATTGTCGTCTTTATTCACGGCGGCGGCTGGATGGTCGGACACAAAGGCTCGGCATCCTTAAGCAAAATCTCGGGTTTGCACCGCTTGATGAAAACCCTGCGCGAATCGGGCTATGCCGTGATTGCGATCAATTACCGCCTCTCGGGCGAAGCCGCATTCCCTGCACAGATGAAAGACATTGAAGCCGCTATGGATTGGATAGGCAAACATGCCGACACCTACCACATCGACAGCCGACGCATTGCCTTGACGGGCGATTCCGCTGGCGCGCATTTGGCACAGCTCTTCGCCGTCAATCAAGGCAAGGACGCTATCCGTGCCGTCTTAAGCTATTACGGCGTATCGGACATCGGCAATGTGAACGCCGAACGTATCGCGAAAAACTGCCCCGAAAGCATTCAAGAATTGATGGGAAAACTGATCGACAATCCGCCTGAAAACAGCCCCGAAGGTTTGCTGATGGGCGAAGATTCCCGCAGTAGCGAATTTTATCGCAAAGCGATAGTCGCCAGCCCTCTATACCATGTCAATGAAAACACCCCGCCGATGATGCTGTTGCATGGCGATGAGGACTGCTGGGTGCCGCACAGCCAATCGCTGAAACTGCATGACGCTTTGCAAGCCGCCGGCATTGAAACGCAACTGCTGATTTTGGAAAAGACAGGACACTCCGCCACGCGCTTTTTCGATGAAGACATCAATGCGCAAGCCCTGCAATTTTTGCAAAAACATCTCTAAGCCCTCATGATGCCCGATGTTTTATCGAAAGAGGAATGAATGATGTCTGATGCCGCCGCTGCGCTACGCCTGCACTTGGCGCAATCGCCCAAAAGCGCCGTCGAACTTATGGAAGCATTATCCCTGAGCGAGACGGAGTTATCCGCTGTCGTGCAAGCCATGGCGGCGGATATTCTGCCTATCGCCAAGGGGAAATCTTTGCATTATGCCCTGCGCAATCGCGCAAGTACCGTGGTTGAAATGGCGGTTTATCGCGTCGATGTGCAAGGAAAGGTGCGGTATGCGGGCGAATTGCAAGCGGTATGTGCGGAAGGCTTTGTTTTTTTAATTCCGCAAGGCGGCGAATATAGCGAAGGCTTACCGTGGTGGCTGTTTGATTTGCGTCCGCAAGGCTATTTGGGACGTGCTTGGGCGAAACGTCATGCCGCCGCTCATGCTTTTCCGCTGCGACTGGCGGATTGGCAAGACAAACATATCCTGCAAGCGCTCTTGCTGGATGGCGTCGATCGCATGGGAGACATTCTGCTGGGCGACGAAAATCGCCGAGCCTTTTTACAATGGCAGCCGCAGGCGATTGCCGCGGCGGATAAAGCGCGATGCTATCCGCAATTGGCGGCGCAAGCCGCCGCCGGCGCATTAGCGGCTTCCTCCGCCGCCGGCGAACAGCCTAAATTTTGCGCTTATGCGCACACAGCCGAAGGTGCGCGGCATTTGATTGTCAAATTCAGCGAAGCGGAAGAAAGCATTGTCAGCGAACGTTGGCGCGATTTACTGCTGGCGGAACATTTGGCTTTGCAAACCCTGCGCGAAGCGGGACAAGCGGCGGCGCAGACCTATATCGTCGATATTGGCGGACAACGTTTTTTAGAAAGTCGGCGTTTTGACCGCTTCGGCGCTTCGGGACGCTGCGCTTTGTATTCTTTGACGGCATTAGATGCCGAATTTGTCGGCAAGGCGCGTGCCTCATGGCTGGGCATCGTGCCGGAATTGGCACGGCAAGGCATTGTTGCCGCGCAGGCGGTGGAACAAACGGCTTTGCTTTGGGCTTTTGGACAGCTGATTGGCAATACCGATATGCACAACGGCAATTTATCTTTTCTCAGCCGCGGTCTTCGCCCTTATGAATTGGCGCCGGCTTATGACATGTGTCCGATGGGTTTTGCACCGAGCAGCAGCGGCGCTTTGTCTGACAGTCTGCCGCCGCCTCATATTCAAAGCGAGATTGGCGCCGCAATTTGGCGGCAGGCTTTGCGCTTGGCACAGACATACGGAAAAAAATTACAACAGCATCAAAAGGATTTCAGCCAAAGGTTTGCGATTTGTATCCATGCCTTGGCACAACATCTTCAAACCGCCGAACAGGCAATCGGCAAACTACAGGAGGAGGAATGAAAGTTTTATTATTCGTGACGACGATACTGGCATTAAGCGGCTGCAACAGTTTGCGCGGCGGCAGCGATACCCTTGCGCTGCCCGATAAAGCCTTTCCGAGCCATATTCCGCCGCATATCGACTATCAGGGCGAGCGTTACACGCTGCGGCAGTGGAATGGACAAAGCGGCGAGTATTACCGCGACGGCGAGCAGGGCTATCAATGGCAGAAATTAATTACCCTGAATTTGAGCGAAGGCACAAGTCTTGAGGACTTTGCCCAAGCCATGCAGACGCAGTTAAAACGCGAAAACACCCTGCATGCGCTGAAGCGGCAGGCGGATAGTCTGGATATTCATGCGCTGTATCCGCCGCAGCCGCAGCATCCGCATTTCTCCGGCTATGAAAGCAATAGCATGCGCTATCAATCTAGTGCCTGCGGTATTAGCGGTGTGCAATATGCCGAGCAGCATGCGGCGGACGGCGATGCGCAGCAGCTGTTTGCCGCCCTGCAAGCAGAACAGGCGGATTTTCAGCGGCAAGCTGCCGAGATATTGGCAAGCATTCCTTGCCCAAGAGATAAATGATTTGTTTAGATAAATAAGGAAAAACTATGAAACTTCAATATGATACGCTTAAAGATGCTTTTTGGCAGGATAAGGGCTACCAATTGCCGCAATACGATGTGGCGGCGGTGGCGGCGAAAACCCAAGCCGAGCCGACATGGCTGCATTTGGGCGCCGGCAATATTTTTCGCGCCTTTTTAGCCAATGCCCAGCAAAATTTGCTTAATCAAGGGGCGGCGGATACAGGGATTATCGTGGCGGAAGGCTTTGATGGCGAAATCATTCACAAAGCCTATCGTCCTTTTGACAATTTGAGCATTTTTGCCCGTTTAAAAGGCGACCGCAGCGTGGATAAAATCGTGCTGGCATCGGTAACGGATGCTTTGGTGATGGACGAAGATTTTGCGCGTTTGCAGGAAATCGCCGCTTCGCCCTCTTTGCAGATGATTTCTTTGACGATTACCGAAAAAGGTTATCAAATCAAAGATAAGGATAAAAACTACTATCCTGTGGTGGCGGAGGATTTCCGCGCCGGCACGGGCAATCCGAAAAGCTATATCGGTAAAATCGTGGCTTTGCTTTTGGCGCGCTATCGTGCCGGCGGTACGCCGATTGCCATGGTCAGCATGGACAATATGTCGCATAACGGCGAGAAACTGCGCCATGTGATTTTGAAATTTGTCCGCAATTGGCAGGAAAACGCCCATGTGGAAGCGGCATTTTTGGACTGGTTATCCAGCGGCAAAGTGGCTTTCCCTTGGTCGATGATCGACAAAATCACGCCGCGCCCCGATGATAGTGTGGCAGCGATGCTCAAAGCCGACGGCGTGGAAGCAATGGACGCAGTGATTACCGAGAAAAAAACCTATGTCGCGCCTTTTGTGAATGCAGAAGAATTGGAATATCTGGTGATTGAAGACGATTTCCCCAACGGTCGCCCTGCATTGGATAAAGCAGGCGTGATGTTCGCCAACCGCGATACTGTGAATAAAGTGGAAACCATGAAAGTAACGACTTGCTTGAACCCGATTCACACCGCCTTGGCGATTTACGGCTGTCTGCTCGGCTACAGCAGCATTCACGAGGAAATGAAAGATGCGCAGCTGAAGGCTTTGGCGGAAGCGGTGGGCTATAAAGAAGGTTTGCCGGTGGTGGTCAATCCGCAGATTTTAGAGCCGAAACAGTTTATTGACGAAGTGGTCAAAGTGCGTCTGCCCAATCCTTTCATTCCCGATACGCCGCAGCGCATCGCCAGCGACACTTCGCAAAAACTCGCTATCCGCTTCGGCGAAACCATCAAATCCTATCTGGCAAGCGACAGCCTGAAGGTTGAAGATTTGGTCGCCATTCCTTTGGTCTTTGCCGGCTGGTGCCGCTATTTATTAGGTATTGACGATGCCGGCAATGCTTTTGAATGCAGCCCCGATCCCCTATTGGCGGCGGCGCAGGAAAAAGTCGCAGGCTTGGCATTAGGTAGCAGCGATTTAGGCAATATCAAGGAATTATTGAGCGACAGCAGCATCTTCGGCGTGAATCTGTATGAAGTCGGCTTGGGCGAGAAAGTCGAAGGCTATGTGCGCGAATTGCTTGCCAGCACAGGGGCGGTGCGCGCGACTCTACAAAAATATCTGGGCTGAGCCATGAAACAGATAGCCTTAATCGGCGAATGCATGATCGAGCTCAACGGCGCGCCCTTCGGCGAAATGTGCCAAACCTATGGCGGCGATAGTTTGAATACCGCCGTCTATTTGGCGCGTTTAGCGGCGGCAAGCGTAGACGTGCAATATGTGAGCGCCTTGGGCAGCGATGCCCTCAGTCGCGGCATGCGCGAACGTTGGGAAGAAGAGGGCGTCGGTACGCAATGGGTCTTGGAAGACAGCGAACGCCAGCCGGGTTTGTATCTCATTCAATTGGACAGCCGCGGCGAGCGCACCTTTCTCTATTGGCGCAATCAATCTGCCGCACGCTATCTCTTGCAGCACCCGCAAATGCCGCAAGTCTGGCAAGGTTTGGCAGGCGCGGACTGCGTCTATTTAAGCGGCATCAGTTTGGCAATATTGCCGACCGAAGACCGCCGGCAACTGATTGAAGGCTTGGCGGCATTGGCAGAGCGGGGCGTGCAAATCATCTTTGACGGCAATTACCGCCCCAAACTCTGGCAAAGCCGCGAAGAAACCCGCGCCTGCTATCAAGCCCTGCTGCCGCATGTGCAGCTTGCCTTGATGACTTTTGACGATGAAAAAGCCCTCTGGAACGATGAAGACGCCCAAGCCAGCATGGCGCGTTTGCGCGCGGCGGGTGTGGCACAAATCGTGGTTAAAGTCGGCGAAGAAGGCGCGATATATTTCGACGGTAGCGAATACGGACAAGCCGCCACGCACAAAGTGGCGCAAGTCGTCGATACCACCGCCGCCGGCGATTCCTTCAACGCAGGATTCTTAGCCGCCTATCTGCAAGACAAGCCGATGGACGAATGCTGCGCCCAAGGCAACCGCTTAGCCGGCATCGTCATTCAGCATAAAGGGGCGATTATCCCCGCCCGATATTGCCGTTGGTAACAGGAGAAAATATGAAAGAAGACACTTTATTAAACCGATTACGCGCATTGAAAATCGTGCCGGTCATCGCCTTGGACAATGCTGCCGATGCCAAAGCCCTCGGCAAAGCTTTGCAAGCAGGCGGCATTCCGGCGGCGGAAATTACCTTCCGCTCCGCTGCCGCCGAAGAATCCATCAAAATTCTGCGCGATACCTACCCCGACATGCTGATTGCCGCCGGCACCGTGCTGAATGCCGCACAAGTCAAAGCCGCCAAAGCGGCGGGCGCAGATTTCATCGTCAGCCCCGGTTTTAACCCCAATACCGTCAAAGCATGCCAAGATGCGGATATTCTCATCACGCCCGGCGTGAATAACCCGATGGCGATAGAAGCCGCCTTGGAAATGGGATTAAGCACCCTGAAATTCTTCCCCGCCGAAGCCTCCGGCGGCGTGGCGATGCTTAAAGCCCTGCTGGCTCCCTATGCCATGCTCAACATCATGCCCACCGGCGGCATCAACGCTAAAAATATCCGCGACTATCTGGCGATTCAAAAAGTTGTTGCCTGCGGCGGCTCGTGGATGGTGGAAAAATCGCTGCTCGCCGCGCAAAACTGGGCGGAAGTGGAACGCTTGAGCCGCGAGGCGGTGCAGGCATTATCATAAGCACATTTTTATTTTAAATTCAGACCTTAATCCCGCTGATACGGCGGGTTTATAACGTATTAATTATAGGACTCTAGAAGCGGCAGCATAATCATACCGCCGCTATGGTTTGTTTGCGGGCAAAGGGACATTTTAGGTGCTAAAAAGTTTGAAAAGCCTTATTCTGTAAGGCTTTTAGCGAGGTCAAAAGCTTTGAACACAAAAAATGCTTTTTCTGTGGCTCAAAACAGGTCAAAAAAGATGGCAGACAAA
>NZ_JBXGGR010000047.1:0-40704 GCF_056855035.1 Suttonella sp. | reverse complement strand
CGTTCAGAGAAGGGATTTTTGTTGAATCTGATTTCTGGATTAACGGCATATTGCTTGTTTGCGTATAAGCCGCAGATGTTTGGGAAGAATGCTTTGGCGGCTGCTAAATAGAGGGGGCTTATCCCGAACTCAGGTTAGTATAAGGCGAGCCAACACCGTAATACTTTTTCAATTCTTCGACTATATGCCATAAGCAGGCTAAAAATAGCTGTTATTATTTATGCTTTGGGCGCAGACAGTTTCATCACGATGACGCCGCTGACAATCATCGCAGCGCCGAGCCAACGTCCGAATGAGGCGGCATCGTTAAAAAAGACGATGCCGATTAAAAACGCGCCCACTGCGCCGATGCCTGTCCAAACGGCATAGGCGGTACCCATGGGAATTTTTTTCTGCGCAAGAAAGAGCAGGTAGCCGCTGGCGGCCATAAAGCCTGCGGCTATTAATAAGCCTAGCAGCAAATAGCCGTCGTTTTGCGCCAGTTTCAAGCCTAAAGGCCAACCGATTTCCAATAATCCGGCGGCAAGCAGAAATGCCCAATGCATTTAGCCCGCCAATTTCATCATAATGACACCGCCGATAATCAGGCAGGCGCCGAGCCAGCGTCCCCAATGGCTGTTGTCTTTGAAAAAAACGATGCCGATTAAAAACGCACCTACTGCGCCGATGCCTGTCCAAACGGCGTAAGCGGTGCCCATGGGAATGCTTTTTTGCGCCAAATAAAGCAGAAAACCGCTGATGCCGAGAAAAGCGGCGGCGATGGCGGTGCCGAGTAGGCGTTTGCCATCTTGTTGAGCGAGTTTTAAGCCCAGAGGCCAGCCGATTTCGGCGATGCCGGCGCTAATTAAATAAATCCAAGCCATTGGGAAGAAAAATAAAATGGCGGTTTAAATTTTCGGCTTGGCGTTGACGCGTTGCCAGAAAGAGGGCTGTTTGTGTATGTCGCCGTTGAGGTAGTGCCGGATTTCTTTATCTTGCAGTTTGTTGGCAAAGTTCAGGCGCAGCACGGCTTCGGCATCTTGCGCGAGGGCGGTTTCGCCCATTTCGCGATAGGCGCGGCTCATGGCGGCAAGGGCGTAGGGCGCGCTTTGGCTTTGTTCGTATTCTTCCAATACTTGTTTGTAGCGGTTAATGGCGGCGATATAGGTGCCGCGGCGCAGGTAGTAATTGGCGACTTCCAGCGTGTGTTCGCCCAAGAGGTTGTGGATGAAGATCATGCGCGCGCGCGCGTCTTCGGCGTATTCGCTTTGCGGGTATTTGTCGGCGACTTCGGCAAAGGTGTTGAAGGCGGTTTTCAGCGCTTCAGGGTCGGTTTGCGAGAGGTTGGTCGGCATCAGGCGGTCGAAGAAGGAGACGTTGCGTTCGTATTCCACGACGCCGCGCAAGAAGAGGGCATAGTCCGCATAAGGGTGCTGCGGATAGGTGTGCAAAAATTCGTTGAGTTTTTCGATGGCTTTGTCCGGCTCCGAGTTTTTGTAATGCACGTAGGCGATGTCGAGAATGCTTTGCTGTGCTAAAGAGCCGTAGGGAAAGCGCGCCAGCAGTTTGTCGTAGTAATCTACGGCGGCGGTGTAGGAACCGCTTTCGCGTTCTGCTTTGGCGGCTTCGTAGAGCTGGTTGGCGCTCCAGCCGGTGGTGTGGTCTTGTTTGAGTGAACTGCAGCCAAAGAGAATAGCTGAAGCGGTGCTGAGCAGAATAAAATGGCGCACTCGCATGTAGAAACTCCGTTACAATGAAAAGCCCTATTATAAACGTTAAATTATGGATAAACACAGCCCCAGCGTATTACGCGAGATTTCTCATACGGTCGGCGCCGATGAAAACGGTTTGCGCGCCGACCAAATCCTTGCCGCCGCCTTTCCCGAATATTCTCGCGCGCGTTGGCAGGCGGCTTTGAAGGCGCACAGTATTTTGGTCAATCAACGCCCTGCCAAGCCCAAGCAGGTTTTATTTGCGGGCGATGTGATTAGCGGCGGTATCGAGGAAGAGCAGCAGACGCAGGATTTGCCGCAGGATTTGCCGCTTGAAGTCGTATTTGCCGATGAGGATATTATCGTCATCAATAAGGCGGCGGGCATGGTCGTGCATCCGGCGGCGGGCAATGCCGACGGCACTTTGCTCAATGCCGTGCTGCATCATTTTCCCGCTACCGTCCAATTGCCGCGCGCCGGCATTGTGCATCGCTTGGATAAGGATACCAGCGGTTTGATGGTGGTGGCGCATTCTCTGCGCGCCCACACGCATTTGGTGCGGCAGCTGCAAGAGCGCGAAATGGGGCGGGAATATCTCGCTTTGGTGCATCGCTATGTTACCGCCGGTGCGACGATTGATCAGCCGATCGGACGCCATGCGAGCGACCGCCTGAAAATGGCGGTACGCAGCGACGGACGTGAGGCGATTACGCATTACCGCATTGAAGAACGCTTAGGCGATTTCACGCTGCTGCGAGTGAAATTAGAAACGGGGCGCACGCATCAAATCCGCGTGCATTTATCGGAAAACCGTTTTCCTTTAGTGGGCGATACGCTTTACGGCGGGCGGCTGATTCCGAGCAAGCAAACGGCGGAAGCGGCGCGCGAAGCGGTGATGCGTTTTCCGCGTCAAGCCCTGCATGCGCAAAAATTGGCTTTGCTGCACCCTGCGACGGAAGAATGGCTGGAATTTGAATGCGAACTTCCATCCGATATGCAGGACTTGTTAGCGGTATTGCGGGCGCAGCAGGGCACGGAATAAGTCCGTTTTATAGCTTCTTCAGATTAAAATGATACACTTTAATCTGAAGAGACTATATTTATTGGATTTCCACCCAAGCAGGTGCGTGGTCGGAGGGGCGTTCTTGTTCGCGCGGCGCCATGTCGATATTGGCGTCGATGAGTTGCAGCGCGGGACTGATTAAGGTCAGGTCGATGCGCAGTCCCAGATTGCGCCGCAGTCCGCCCATGCGGTAATCCCACCAGCTGAATTGCTGCCTTTCAGGGTGTCGGGCGCGAAAGGCGTCTGTCAGTCCCAAATCGAAGAGGGCTTGCAAGGCTTGGCGTTCGGGCGCGGAGCAGAGGATTTTGTCCTGCCATGCCTTGGGGTCGTGTACGTCAATATCGGCAGGGGCGATGTTGAAATCGCCGATGACGATGAGTTTCGGATACTCTTGCAGCAATCGGGCGACATAGGCTTGCAGTTTTTCCAGCCAGCCGAGTTTGTAGTGATATTTTTCATCGCCGACGGCTTTGCCGTTCGGCACATAGAGATTCAGCACCCGCAGATCGCCGTAGCTGGCGGCAATGGCGCGCGCTTGCGGGTCGTCTTCGTTATTCGGTATGCCGCGCACGACATTTTCCGGCGCGCTTTTGCTGATGAGGGCAACGCCGTTATAGGTTTTTTGTCCCTGTGTAACGATATGCCAGCCGGCTTGAATGAAGGCTTCGCGTTTGACCGCTTCGTCGGTTTGTTTGAGTTCCTGCAAGCCCAGCACGGCAGGGGGATGGCTTTCGAGATAGTCCAGCACTTGGGCTTGCCGCACGTTGAGGGAATTGACGTTCCAGCTCACGATTTTCATAGGCATAAGATAATTCCTCGTAAATACGTTAAAATGACGGATTGCATTTAATCATGATGAAACATTAATGACAATTTCTAGGACGGTCTTATGCGTTTAGTGCGCCTGTTTCATTCGCAGCCGCCGCCGCTCGGGCTGAATTGGCTTGAGGAAGCGGCGGCGCATAAGGTCGGCAAGGTACTGCGGATGCGCGTCGGCGATGCGGTGGAGCTGGTCTGCGGCGATGGACGCAATTATCAGGGCGTTATCGCTCAATGCGATAAAAAAGCGGTGGCGGCGGAGATTGTCGCGATTGCGGATAATTCCTGCACGCCGACTTTGCCCCTGCATCTGTATATGGCTTTGATTAAGGGTGAGCAGCAGGATTGGGTCTTGCAAAAGGCGGTGGAATTGGGCGCGACGGCGATTGTGCCGCTGATGACGGCGCGCAGCGAACGCGAATTATCCGCCGAACGCTGGCTGAAAAAACAGCAGCACTGGCAGGGGATTTTGACGGCGGCGGCTTTACAATGCGGACGCGCGGAATGGCCTGTCTTAAGCGCACCGCAGCCGCTTGACGACACACTGAGCGCTCCTTGCGCTCTTAATATTATGCTTAGCCCGCATGATGAGGCGGCATTACAATTGCCCCAGCAGATAGACTCGGTGGCGCTGATGATTGGTCCCGAAGGCGGTTTTACTGCCGAGGAAGTGGCATTGGCGCGCGGCAAGGGTTGGCAGACGCAGCTGCTCGGCAATAGAATTTTGCGCGCAGATACGGCGGCGGTGGCGGCAATAACGGCGGTTCAGTTAAATTATGGAGAATTCAAAACATGGTAGAGCGTTTGGTGCGTGAACGTAATGTGGTGATTACGCCGAATAATCCCGTCTTAACGGGGTCTTTGGTGGAATGCGAGAGCCTGCGTTATCGCCGCCGTATTATGCATGTTGCCAATATGATGCGCTTGGTCTTTGCGCTCTTGTGCGTGATATTTGCGCCTTTACTGCTTTCAGGCAAGATGCAGTTTATTTGGTGCAGCGAATTTGTAGAGCAGAACACGATTTTGCTTTTTGGCTGCGTCTATATCGTCTTATTATCCTTAATCACTTTATACAGTTTGCGTGGCAAGGGCGACGAAGGTTTATTTTTGGTTAATGCCTTAGTCGATATCTTTTTCGCCGTCTTGTTTTTGGTGTCTTTGGATTTGAAGGAAAACTGGCAGTGGCTGGCGCCTTTTATGTTGGTTAGCCTTGCTTTGTCATTATTGACATTAAATATTTTCGAATGTGCCTGCTATGCCTTTTTTGTGTTTTGGGAAGTGGTTTTAGTGTATTTGCTCTGGTCTATGGAACGTTTGAATTTTGTCGGCGCCAATGCGAAAACCATCGGGCAAAGCGCTTTTGATTTGTGGAGCAGGCATGACGGCGAATTGATCGGCATGTTGGTGGTGTGTGCGGTACTGAGTTTGATTTTGTTCCTAGTCGGCTATTTGGCGAATAATGCGCGCGAAAACGGCATCATGGCAAAGCTCAACCGCACTTTTTACGAACAAAGCCGCAGCTTGAACGAATCGATTATTGCCGAAATGCCCAGCGGCTTGATTGTGCTGAACGTGCGCAATGAAATCGTGGCGATGAACCGCATCATGCGCGAGCGCTTTCGGATTAGAAGAGAGGAATCAATGCCCCTGACGCTCAAGCAATTAAGCCCGCTATTGGCGCGGCAGTTGGCGCGTTGGCTGGATTTAAAGCACAATGATTTGCAGCCCCTGAATTTGTTCGGCGAAAACTACACCGCCACTTTCACGCCTTTGCCGATTACCGGCTATTCGCCTTTGATTATGATTTCTTTAGAAAATGTGGAATCCAGCTATCAACGCGTACGCGAAACCAGACTGGCATCGCTGGGACGCTTAACCGCCGGCATTGCCCATGAAATCCGCAATCCCCTAGGCTCGATTCAAAGCGCAAACGAATTGCTTGCCGAAGGGCGTCCAGAGGATGAGAAACTGCAAAGTTTATGTCATAAAATACAGTCCAACAGCCGCCGTATTAATGCCATTATCAGCGATATTTTGGATATGTTTACCGACCGCCCCAGTTCTCCGCAGCTCTTGGCCTTAAACGATTTTCTGCGCAACAGTATCAGCAATTCGCGCAATGACAACGATTTGGAGCTGACGCCGATTAGCCTCGACGCGGAAGAAACCAAAGAATGCAGCGTGTTTTTCGATCCTGGTCATTTGGGACAGATATTGCATAATTTGATGCTCAATGCGATGAAACACGGCGGGCGCAAAGATATAGAAATTATCGTGCAAACCCATCTCGGCGAAGGCGGACGCAGCATTTATTTGGACGTGATTGATAATGGTCGCGGCGTGCCAGAAAATTTGCGCGAACGGATTTTTGAACCTTTTTACTCTTCTGACCGCGAAGGAACGGGGCTGGGTTTGTATTTGGTACGGGAAATGTGTCTTGCCAATCAAGCACATATTATTTATGTGCATAGAGCGCAGGGAGCGAGTTTCCGTATCATTATGGAACGTTATTTGATAGAAGACGAGGATGTCTGAGGAGAAGAACAATGAGCTCTCAAGCCTTAATTATTGATGATGAACGCGATATTTGCGAATTGGTAGAGATGGCGCTGACGGCGCAGGATATTGTCTGCGACAGCGCATACAGCGTGAAAACCGCGATTAAGCAGCTCAAAGAGAAAGCTTATGATGTGATTTTCTGCGATGTGCGCCTGCCCGACGGCGACGGCTTGGATTTATTGCTGCATATCAACAAACACTATCCCGAGACACCGGTCTGCATTATGACGGCGCACGGCAATATGGACATGGCGATTAAGGCCTTGAAAATGGGGGGCTTTGATTTTATCAACAAGCCTTTTGAACTCAAACAATTGCGATTGGTCTGCGCGGCGGCGCTGAAGGCGGGCAAAAAACATAAGCCGCAGGAAGCGGCAAAACCTTCGGCAGCTGCGAAAACTAATGCCGCCAAAACAGCGGCTAAGGTAGCGGAGCCGGATGCTTCCAATGGCGGCGGACGGCGGCAGACGCATTTGATCGGCGAATCGCCGCAGATGGAAAAAGTGCGGGAAATGATTGCGCGGGTGGCGAATTCTCAGGCAACCGTCTTTATTCACGGCGAATCGGGAACCGGTAAGGAAGTGGCGGCGCGTGCCATTCACGAGCAAAGCAGTCGCAAGGATGGGCCTTTTATCGCCGTAAACTGCGGCGCAATTCCTGAAAATCTGGTGGAAAGCGAGTTTTTCGGCTACAAAAAAGGCGCATTTACCGGTGCGAATCAGGACACCAACGGTTTATTTGTGGCGGCCAGCGGGGGTACTTTGTTTTTGGATGAAGTAGCGGATTTGCCTTTGGCGATGCAGGTCAAATTGTTGCGTGCCATTCAGGAGCGGGCAGTACGCCCCATCGGCAGCGACCGCGAAGAAAGCATCGATACGCGCATTATCTCCGCCACCCATCATAATTTGGCGGAAAAAGTGAAGAAAGGCGAGTTCCGCGAAGACTTGTATTACCGCCTCAATGTCATCGGCATCGATTTGCCGCCTTTGCGCGAACGGCAAGGCGACATCGCTTTATTGGCGCATTTTCTGCTGGCGCGTATGGCGCGCAATGCCGGCTATCCCGAAGCACGCTTTTCGCCTGCCGCCTTTGAAAAACTCTGCGCCTATCATTTCCCCGGCAATGTGCGCGAACTGGAAAACGTGCTGGAGCGAGCTTTGACCTTTATGAACGGCGACACCATAGAGCCGGACGATATTCGCCTTGCCAGCGCCTTGCATACGCCCGCCAATCATCTGGTGGTGGAAAACGAATTTGATTTCGGTTTTGACGGCTTTGCACAAAGCAATGAAAGCGCAGTGCCGGCAAAAAATACCGCCTCATCTGCCGAGGGCGGCAATCAAACCCTTGTCAGTCCGGCATTTTGGGATCCTGAGACTAACGTAGCTTCGAGCAAAGAATTTGTCGGCGAAACCCATGACGATATGTTTATGCCCAATGATTTGGAGCAATATATGGAAGACCTCGAACGCCAGCTGCTCGTCAAAGCCCTAGAAGAATCGGGAAATAACAAGACGCGGGCGGCGGAAAGTCTCGGCATCAGCTTCCGTGCCATGCGTTATAAATTGAAAAAATTAGGCATCGAATAATGAAAACCCTGCACGCCGTCGATTTGCAAAGCCGCCATACTCTTGCTGCCCCTGCCTTTGCCAAAACCTTGATTGAGCTGGAAAACCCTGAAGAAGCGGCGATTTATCAGATAGGCGACCATATTTTAGGCGGCGGTAGCAATACGATTATTGTCGGTGAAATTGCGCAGCGCCTTGTGCAGCCGCGTTTTGCAGGGATAGAGATAGTCGAGGAAAGCGCAGACAGCGTACTGCTGCGCGTCTTGGCAGGCACAAACTGGCATGATGCGGTGCAATGGGCGGTCGGGCAAGGTTACTACGGCATTGAAAATCTCGCCTTGATTTACGGCATGGCGGGTGCGGCGCCGGTGCAGAATATCGGCGCTTACGGGGTGGAAATCCGCAACTGCTTGGCAGCGGTGGAAGCCTATGATGCCCTGCAGCAGCAATTTGTGCGGATTGCGGCGGCAGATTGTGCTTTGAGCTACCGCAACAGCCGCTTCAAGCAGGATTGGAAAGGGCGTTTTTTGATTACGGCAGTGCATCTGCGTCTGCACAAGCGTGGAGAATTGCAACGGCAATACACCGGCATCAGCGAAGAGGTGCAAACACTGCCCGAAATGTTCGCCCATATCTGTGCCTTGCGCCGCAGTAAACTGCCCTCGCCTGAGCGGCAGCCCAATGTCGGCAGTTTTTTCCATAATCCGCTGATTAGTCCTGCGCGGTTTGCTGCCTTGAGCGCGTGTTTCGGCGCCATACCGCATTATGCGGCGGGCGAGGCGGTGAAAATTCCCGCCGCTTGGCTGATTGAGCAATGCGGCTTTAAAGGCAGGCGAATTGGCAACATTGAAATGAGCGCCCGACATGCCTTGGTCTTGGTCAATCATGGCGGCAGCGGTGCGGAGATTTTGCAGTATGCCGAGACGGTGCAGGCGGCAGTGCGCGAAGGTTTTGAGATTGAATTAGTGATTGAACCGGATATTTTAGGAGCAAAGAATGGCGATTGAAGCAGTGGCTTTTGATAAAGATGGCGTGATTTTTGATTCCGAACGCGTTTATGCGCGCGGCTTGGAGCAGGCGGCGGCGGAATTCGGCGTGGCATTGCCGGCGGATATTCATGCGCGCCTAACCGGCGTGAGCGCCGACCAAAGTTATGCCGTATTGCGGGAATATTTCGGCGAGCGGACGGAGAGTTTTATCGAAGAACATTGGCTGTCGCTGGTCTATCATCTCTTGGAAACGGAGGATTTGCCCTTTATCCCCGGCGTGGAGAGCTTGATTGAAAGCCTGCATGCGCAGGGCTATCCGCTGGCTTTGGTAACTAACGATTTTCAGGAAAATCTGCTGCGCGATGTGAATCATACTCGCCCCGATTTGCTGCAATATTTCTCGGTGGTAATTACGCGCGATGACGTCAAAGACCCCAAGCCGCATCCGGAGCCTTATCAAAAAGCCGCCGCCTTATTGGGCGTGGCGACGGAGCAATTATTGGTGATTGAAGATTCCGATACGGGCGCGGAGGCGGCATTGGCGGCCGGTGCGCAGGTATTGCTTTTGGCGCACGGACGCAAGGTTGCACCGGAGATGCAGGCACGTTTGCGCCGTGTGATTGCATCGCATCATGAAGTGATTCGGGAGTTGGGCGCATGATAGCGGCGGAAGTGCCGCAGGAATTGCGTTTGGCGAAAGACGGCAGTAGTTTGACACTTGGCTATGCCGACAAATCCTATACCTTAAGCGCGGAATATCTGCGCGTGTGCTCGCCCTCGGCGGAAGTGCGCGGACACGGCGGCACTTGGACCTTTATCGGCGGCAAACGCGAGGTGCGGATTCGCGACATTTATCCGGTCGGACAATATGCCGTGCGCTTAGTTTTTAGCGACGGACACGACAGCGGCATTTTTTCTTGGGAAGTCTTGCAGGATTTGTGCGCGCATCAGGAACGCTATTGGCATGAATATTTACACGCTCTCGAGCTCGAGGGCAAAACACGGGAGCAAAATAATGAGTGAAACCCATTTTGGCTATCAAAAGATTGATGAAGCGGAAAAAAATGCACGCGTGGGCGCGGTTTTCGATTCCGTGGCGGGCAAATACGACATCATGAACGATGTGATGAGCTTCGGCGTGCATCGTTTTTGGAAGGACTGGTTTGTCTGGCAAAGTGATGCGAAAGCCGGCGAAACGGTATTAGATTTGGCAGCAGGCACCGGCGACATCAGCAAACGCTTGGCAAAACGCATGTGCGGCGAGGGCGCAGGCGCGGATATTCAGGGGCGGCTGATTGTTTCCGACATCAATGCGGCGATGCTGGCGCGCGGGCGCGAACGCTTAATCGGCAAGGGCTGGTTGCAGAATATGGAATTCGTCTTAGCCAATGCGGAGCAATTGCCCTTTGTGGATAATTCTATTGACTTGATTACCATGGCTTTCGGTCTGCGCAATGTTACCCATCAGCAGCAGGCGCTTAATGAAATGGCGCGCGTGCTCAAACCCGGCGGGCGGGTCTTGGTGCTGGAATTCTCGCATCCCAAATCGGCGCTGTTCAGCAAGGTTTACGATTGGTATTCCTTTACCTTTTTACCGCAGATGGGCAAATGGATTGCCAAAGACAGCGAGAGTTATCAATATCTTGCCGAGTCTATCCGCATGATGCCGACCCAATTGGAATTGCAATTGATGTTTGAAACCGCAGGGCTGGTCGATTGCGAATATCAAAATCTGAGTAACGGCGTGGTGGCGATTCATCGCGGCGTGAAGCCATAGGAGCGGCGATGTTGGAGAAATTATTACAGGCTTCGATGCTGGAGCATGCCATCAATGCCGCCTTGAATCTCGATCCGCAGGCGGCGGAAAAATTGGCGGTCATCAATGGGCGGCGCGTGAGCGTGCAGCTGGAAAATATGCCGCAAACATGGCTGTTCGGCATTGACGATGCGCGTTTGTCCTTATTGCAGGAAAGCGAAGCGGCGGTGGAGGTCGATGTGTGTTTGCGCGGCAATTTAGGCGGTTTCTTGCAGCTTTTCCGCGGCGCAGATAAGGCGGCGGATAAGCAGAATAAATTGTATATCGAGGGCGATGTTTACGCCGCGCAGCAGTTTCAGCGCGTGATGGCGGAGCTTGCGCCGGATTTTGATGCGGTGCTGCGTGCGCGTTTGGGTGATGGCTTGGGCGGCGCGGCGGCAAGCGCTTTGCAGATGCTGCGCAGTCAGGGCGAGCGCGCCAAAGAAAAAGCCGAATCTTGGTTGCAGGAATTTGTGCAGGGCGAGGCGGGTTTTGTCAGCCAAGCGGAATTTGCCCTGCAAACAGCGGAGCTGGAGCGTCTGCAGGCGCGTCTGCGTGCTTTGGAAACGCGCCTTTCACAATGGGAATCCCGCTGATGCTGCGCTCAATCAAACGTTTATACGATATTTTCAATGTCGTGATTTTCTACGGCTTGGACGAGTATTTGCCGAAATCGGGACTCTTGCGTTGGGTGCGCTACGGCGCTTATCTGCACCCTGCCCATTATCGGCGCAATCAGGAGGGCTTGAGTCGCGGCGCGCGGCTGCGCCTGAGTTTGCAGGAACTAGGTCCGATTTTCGTCAAATTGGGGCAGACCTTATCCACGCGCCCCGATTTAATCCCCGCCGATATTGCCGCCGAGCTGAATTTGCTGCAAGACCGCGTGCCGCCTTTTGCCGGCAGCGAGGCAAGAGCGATGGTCGAAGAGGCCTTGGGGCAGCCGATTGCGGCGGTGTTCTCGCAATTCGACGATGAGGCTTTGGCTTCGGCATCGGTGGCGCAGGTGCACGGTGCGGTGCTGAACAGCGGCGAGCAAGTGGTGGTGAAAGTGCTGCGTCCGAATGTGGAAAAACAAGTGGCAAACGACATCGGCTTGATGTACGCCTTGGCGCGCGTGGCGGAGAAAAGCCGCGAAGCACGGCGTTTGCGTCCGCTACAGGTGGTACGCGAATTTGAAAACACGATGGCGAACGAGCTGGATTTGATGAACGAGGCGGCAAGCGTTAGCCAAGTGAAAGCCAATTTTGCCGGTTCGCCGATTTTGCATGTGCCGCAGGTGTATTGGCCTTATTGCCGGCAGAAAGTCATGGTGCAGGAGCGGGTGTTCTATCTCAATATCTCGGATATGGCGGCGATGGAAGCGGCGGGAGTTAATAAAAAAGCCTTGGCGGAACGCGGCGTGGAAATCTTTTTCACGCAGGTTTTCCGCGACAGCTTTTTCCATGCCGACATGCATCCCGGCAATATTTTTGTCGATATCGAAGACCCTGAAAATCCGAAATATTGCGCGATTGATTTCGGCATCATGGGATCATTAGCACCTGAAGATCAGCATTATTTGGCGGAGAATTTCCTTGCCTTTTTCAACCGCGATTACCGCCGCGTGGCGGAATTGCATGTGGAATCGGGCTGGGTGCCGGCACATACTCGGGTAACGGATTTCGAGGCGGCGATTCGCAAAGTCTCCGAGCCGATTTTCGGCAAACCGATTAAAGATATTTCTTTCGGCGCTTTCCTGTTCAGTCTGTTCCAAACCGCGCGCCGCTTCGATATGCACATTCAGCCGCAATTGGTGCTGCTGCAAAAAACCTTCTTCAATGTCGAGGGTTTGGGGCGGCGACTCTATCCCGATTTGGATTTGTGGACGACTGCCAAGCCGGTGCTGGAAGATTGGATGAAAAAACAAATCGGACCGCGGGCGGCATTGAAACGTTTAAGAACGCAGGCGCATGAATATATGGATATTCTGCCTAAAATGCCGGTGCTGACCTACCGCCTGATGCAGCAGCAATTGTCGAACGAGCATCAGGCGGCGGAACGCGAACGCAAACAGGCGGCGCAGAGCCGTCAGCTCAGCGCTGCAATTTTGCTGCTCGGCAGCGCGGCATTGTGGATTACGGCGCGGCCGCAGGGCGGACAATTGGCAGCCGTCGTCGCTTTGGCTGCGCTGGGCGTATATTGTTTATTCGGGAGGAAATCATGATAAAAGCGCTGGACAGATGCGGCAGCGATTCTAAAAAATGGCATAAGTACGCCGGCACGGACATTCTGCCGCTTTGGATTGCCGATACCGATTTTGCGGTCGATGACAAGATTCTTGCCGCCGCACAGGCGCGTTTGCAGCATGCGGTATTGGGCTATCCCTATAATGAAGAAGATTATATCGGGGCTCTTGTCGAACATTGCGCCGCCCAATACGATTGGGAAATTGAGGCAGAATGGGTGGTGCCGATTCCGGGCTGCGTGCCGGGTTTGAATTTCTGCCGCGGACTGTCGCAATTGCGCGGCAAGCAGGCGGCAGTTACCGCCACGCCGACCTATCCGCCTTTCTTCAATCAAAGCAAAATGATGCCGGAATTTCGCCATCATTGCGTGCCTGCCCGCTGGGAAAACGGTCAATGGTCGATCGATTTTGCAGGCATGGCAGAAGCAGCGGCGCGCCCCGACAGCGGTTTGCTGATTCTGTGCCATCCGCATAATCCCTTAAGCCGCGTCTATCGCGAAGAAGAATTGCAGGAATATGCGCACATTGCCCAAGCACATGATTTGATTGTCTGTTCCGATGAAATCCACTGCGATTTGATTTTAAACGGCAGCCGCCATCGTCCTTTCGCCATGTTAAGCGAAGATGCGCTTAAGCGCAGCGTTACCCTGATGGCGCCCAGCAAAACTTACAATATTGCCGGTATGTGTGCTTCTTACGCCGTGATTGCCGATGCCGATTTGCGGGCGGATTTTATGCGCGTATCGCAGGGTTTTGCCGATGTGAACGTCTTAGGTCGCGTGATGGCGCAGGCGGCGTATCGCGAGGGCGAGACATGGCGGCAGGCGCAAATCGCCTATTTGCAACGCAATGCGCAGGAGATTGAGCGCCGTATCGCCGCCTTGCCGCCGCTGTCTGTGGCGCCGCTCGAGGCGACCTATTTGGCATTTATCGACTGCCGCGCTTTGCCGGTGGAAAATCCGCAGCGCTATTTCGAGCAGTACGGTCTCGGCTTTGCCGACGGCGCAGACTATGCCGCGCCGGGTTTTGTACGCTTTAATTTCGGCTGTTCTTTTGAATTGGTACAAGAAGCCTTGAACCGTTTGGAAGCGGCGGTCAAAGCCTTATGACGGCGGCGATTGAAATCCGCGATTTGCATAAAATCTATCCGAACGGATTTCATGCGGTTAAGGGATTGAATTTGCGCGTAGAAGCAGGAGATTTCTATTCCCTGCTAGGGCCGAATGGGGCGGGCAAATCCACTACCATCGGCATGCTGACCTCTTTGGTGCGCAAAAGCTCGGGCAGCATTAAGATTTTCGGCATCGATATCGATGAGGATTTTTCAGCCGCCAAACGCTGTATCGGCTTGGTGCCGCAGGAATTTAATTTCAACGTTTTTGAAACCCCGCTCAATATCGTGCGCAATCAAGCGGGTTTTTATAATCTTCCTTACCGTCAAGCCACTGAACGCGCGCATTTTTATTTGGACAAATTGGGGCTGTACAGCAAAAAAGACGAGCAGGCGCGCGCCTTATCCGGCGGCATGAAGCGCCGCTTGATGATTGCCCGCGCTATGGCGCATGAGCCGAAATTATTGATTTTAGACGAGCCGACCGCCGGTGTGGATTTGGAAATCCGTCATGGCATGTGGCAGTTTCTGCAGGAAATGAATGCCGCCGGCACGACGATTATTTTAACCACGCATTATCTGGAAGAAGCCGAGCATTTGTGCCGCCATGTGGGCATCATCAATCACGGCGAAATCGTTTATCAGAATAATATGAAAGACTTGCTCAAAGAATTGGACGAGGAAGTCTTTGTGGCGGATATTGCCGCGCCGCCGGCGTATGTGCCGCAATTATCCGAAGCGGCGTTGCGGATAATTGATGATAGTTGTGTAGAAATTATCGTGCCGCGTGGAATTTCCGGCGGTTTGAATAAAATATTTGCAGAATTAAGCGCTCAAGGCATAACTGTGCTATCCTTGCGCAATAAAACGAACCGTCTAGAAGAATTGTTTTTGCGGCAGGTGCGTGAAAGTGTTTAAAAGAATTTGCCTGCATTTGGGTAAATCCCGTCGAGCTTCGTGCGTGAGTGTTTCGGTTGGTAGAGTTTGTACGCACAAAAAGGATCTGAAATGACCAATATTTATGTCGGTAATCTGTCTTACCGCACCGATGAAAATGAGCTGCGCGAATTGTTTGCTCAATACGGCGAAGTCTCCCGCGCCAGCATTGTTAAAGACCGCGATCACGGCAACCGTTCCAAAGGCTTCGGCTTCGTAGAAATGGACGATGCCGCTGCTGCTCAAAAAGCAATTGCTGAGCTGAATGATAAAGAAGTGGGTGGGCGGAAATTGCGTGTGAATGAGGCGCAGCCGCGTGAAGCACGTCCTCCACGTCGCGATTAATTTTTGCTGGCATAACTAGCTAAAACAGGCGGTGCGTCCGCCTGTTTTTGATTGTTAAGCGATTAGGCAGATGGCTGCCAATTGGAGCTAATCTTATAATACTTGAACTTCAAAATGACACTTAAAGATTACGCATTGTGTAAGTAAAAAGACTCGGAATAGTATTATTTTGAAGTTAAGAGATTATATAGTCTCTTCAGATTAAAATGATACGCCTTAAAACAACATATTTAAATATTTTTCAATATGTTGAAAATTTTTATTGTCTCATTTTAATCTGAAGAAACTATATGACTGAGAATGGCTAAATTTCTAAAGAGAGAACATCATGACTGAAGAAGTAAAATCACAACTCATTGTGCGCGAAGAAGAGATGAGCGTGGGTTATTTGGCAAATGCTTTAAAAGAGGCGTATTACGAAGTCTCAAATATTAGCGAAAACGGCTTTGATGTGGTGATTGCCGAATATCGCGCCAGCATTAAGCTGTTAGAAGATAAAAAATGTATCAATATCCGCTGTGTGGATAGAGTAGGCGAGTATCAGGTGGAATTATTTGCACGTTTGCTTGAAGCGGTGAATGAAGCCAATAGCGAGATTATCAATGTGTGCAGCGCTTTGCGTCATTATGAAGATGAAGAAGATAATCTGATTTTCTTGGAAGTGCAGCAGTATGTGAGTTATCGCAGCGGGTTGATTATGCAGCAATTTATGTATTTATTACGCAGTTTTGAACAGATTGATGTGTGCATCTATCGCGATTATGTGATGAAGGCTTATCGCAGTTATGAAGAAGAAATCGCGGCGAAAAATCGTTTGCTGAATTAGACAAAATCCCATTCTTGGGTGCTGATGTTTTGATTTTTTCCAAGTGTAACCAGCGCTAAAGCAAAAGTAGTGGTATTTGTTTGGAGCCATTGCCCAAAGGTGATTGGGTAAGATTGCGCATAAGCGGTGAAGTGATGTTGAGATAATGGGCATACTTCGATAGAGAGAGGGGTACTCTGTAATCCTGCTCCCCATACTTTGCTTGCTGCTTCTTTTGCTGTCCAAAATTGTGCGCGTGAATGTGTTTGTAGTTTGTTATATTCATGGGATTGTAGGGCAATTTCATCAAATTGGGCAAAATTGCAGTTTGCTTCGTATTCTAAATCAATTCCTAGTGCAGTATGCCAAGCAAGTGCAATGGCAACGTAATCACCGCTGTGGCTGATACTGATATTGGGCAATAAAGGTTGATGCTGATAGGCATTTAAGATTAAAAAAGGAGCACCTTGTTTGTTTTTTTGTATAGATAATTGTTGCGCTAAGCAATTGACATGGGGTGCGGCGGTTTTTCGACAGAGTAATCGTGCCGTTAAAAAACGCTGTCTATCTTCTAAGCGGTAATAAGATTGTGCTTCTTGCCATTCTTTTACTAGGCAATGACGCTCTAATAGTGCTAGCGGGGCTAGTCTGCTCCAATATACCTCAATCATGATGATGTTTGTTTAGGCGGTAAATGTGATTGGCATAAGCGATAAGACTGGGATCGTGGGTGGCGACAATGACTATATTACCTTTATCTGTCAGTTTTCTGAGTTCTTGGCAGAGTTGTTCAGTACTATAGGCATCTAAACCTGAGGTGGGTTCATCTAGTAAGCAAATGTTTCGTTGCGCATAGAGCGCGGCAGCAAGTAAAACGCGTTGCTGCTCGCCAGCAGATAGGGCTTGTGGGTGTTGATGGGCTTGATGCGCAATGGAAAAAACTTTGAGATAGTGTTCTAGGCGTTCTTTGTCTTGCTGATTGAGCTTGCGCTGTGGAAGTGTGATTTCTTCGCAGACCTTAGCAGCAAAGAGTTGGCGCGGTATGTCTTGCATGACAAGGAAGCTGTGTTGCATCAGCTGATTGGCTTTCATCGCTTTGCCATTGAGCATAATGGGGTAGTTGGTTTTGTTGAGCCCTGCGAGTGTGCGCAGTAGTGTGGTTTTTCCGCTGCCGTTGGCGCCAATGACTGCTGTGATACTGCCCCTTGCGCAAGTAAATGGGGCTTGATTGGGCGCATGATAAGATAGTTGGGGCTTAAGCGGTGATGAGGGGAGGGGGCTTAAGAAGGCTTCAGTTGGCGTTTCTTGCCAATAATCTTCGGCCTTTTGATTGCTGATGATGTTTCCTTGTTTCATTGTGATGACACGATGAACAATTCCTTTGAAAAAATGACAGCGGTGTTCGGCAATGAGTATGGTGATGCCACGTTGTGTCAGACTTGGGAGCAAGTTACGCAGTTGTATGATGCTTTCTGTGTCTAAATTTGCGCTAGGTTCGTCAAACAGTAGGATTGGGGCTTTATCCACGAGTGCCGCTGCAATGGCAACACGTTGTCGTTCTCCGCTAGAGAGTGTCCAAAGATTGCGCTCAAGTAAGTCTTGAATATTGAGTGCTTGGCTGTAATGGTTAATATCATGTAGGATTCCTGATGGATTTTCACCTGCGTTTTCCCGTGCAAATGCTAGTTCTTCGCGTACATTACGACAAAAAAATTGCATGCGTGGATTTTGGTAAATCATGCCGATTTGCCGCCCTAATTGATGGATTGGCGTTTGTGCAGGAATATGTTCTGCAATTTTTAGCTTTCCGCTTAATTGGGCAGGATAAATATGGGGAACGATACCGTTTAATGCTCGTAGTAGGCTGCTTTTGCCACAGGCGCTATGTCCTGTGATGAGAATGGCTTCGCCTTTTTCAATGCTGAGATTGATGTTAGATAGGCTAGGGCATGTTTGATGTTGATAGCTAAGACTGAAGTCTTCAATTTCTATCAATGGCATAGGTTTATCTCCTATTTAGCAAGACGAGTAGGCAGCAATTTAGGCAAAGCAGCCAGTCTTTCCATGTGAATTTCAAAGGATAAATGCTTGTTGGCTGATGTGGGCTGCCTAGTCCCCGACTAAGTGCGGTGGCGGTGAGCGCTTCGCCTGAAACGATGGTGGCACTAATCAGCGGGATTATAAAATATTCTAACATATTAATCGGTTGAATGATGGCTTGCCTGAAGTTGAGACCGCGTATGCGCATGGCTTCTCTAATGGCACGAGCATTGTCGCTGAGTGTTGGCAGGAGACGAAGCATCACCGCAAGAGCGGTGGTGAGGGCGCGTGGGCAATGTAAGCGGTGTAGGCCTGCGAGTAGTAGATTGGCTGGGCTGACTTTGATGAAGTAGTAGCCCATACAGCTGGCGCAGATAAAAGGGGCGCTAAGCCGTAGGCTGGTGTAAAGTCCGCTATGCCAGTTACCACTAGGGAGAAAGTTGAGCAAGTGATATAGCAGGGCTAAGATGATGGCGCAGATGCTCACATTCATCGCTTCTTTCCAAGCATGGCAGAGCAAGAATAAGATAATGATTTGCCCAAAAATCACAAAGAGGAATGTGGGATTGTCATTAGATAGTACCGCAAGATTGATACTGATGAGGGCGAATAAATTGCTGCGTACATCAAATGGTGAATTGATAGTGTGTTTAGGCATGGCCTGCTCGTGCAAAATGTTTGTTAATCATCCTATTGGCAATGATTGAGCCAATAAAGCCAGCAATTAGAACTAAACAAAGCAGGCTAATGATGGTAAGCGGCTGAAAGATAGCGGCAATATTACTAGCATATTCTGATCCAAAACGTTGCTCAATGTCTTTAATAATTGATTGGTGCAAAAATAGAAAAGGCAAAAATGCGCCGCTTTGCCATAGAGCAAAGAGGCTATAGGCAAGGTAATTGAGCTTGGTTTGCTTGCGGCGGCGAGCAAGGCTGGCTAGGATGTCAGCAAGGCCGCCAGCAATTAAGGCACTTAGTAGCGTGAGTGGATAATCACCGAGCAATACAGCGGTGAGCGCAAGTAGCAATGCCATGAGTGTGATTAGCCCAAATTGATGAATGCGGCGAATAAACAGCATAAAGGGGATTGCAGCGATAATGACCGCTATAGGGGCAAGTGGCACAATCAAAATTGGACTAATGGCAGCAAAAGCGGTGATAGAGAAGTATAAGAAAAAATAAATGACGCTAAAAATGCCAAGTTGAATATAGGATTTGGCTGAGTTCATGGCGTTTCCTTTTGATGAGTTGTTTGTGTGTTTGGAGATAAATGTGCTTGCCAGAATTGGGCGTAGCGACCATTTTGCGCGACTAAGCTTTGATGGTCGCCGCATTCACAGACTTTGCCCTGTGCAATAAAGGCAATTTGATGTGCTGATAGAATGGTGTTGAGTTGATGGGCGATTACGACAACGGTGGCATTTTTTGCCAATTCTTCTATTGCCGCGCTAACAATCTGTGCACTTTTGCCATCAAGAGCAGCGGTGGCTTCATCAAATAAGACAATTGGCGCACGTTTGAGTAGGGCGCGAGCAATGGATACACGCTGACGTTCACCGCCTGATAAAGCATTTCCTCCTTCTCCAACGCGGCTATTTAAACCATCAGGTAGTCTGGCAATGATTTCATCAACCCCAGAGAGCTTAATGGCTGTGTGTAAATCGGCTTCACTGGCATGAGGATTGCCTAATCGGATATTGGCTTCTAGGCTGTCATCGAAGAGATAAACTTGTTGGAATACTAGGGAAAATTGCTGCATTAACTCCTGATGATTGAGAGTGCGAATATCGCATCCGCCAATACAGATGCTGCCACTATCGATGTCCCAAAATCGTGCGATGAGTTGAATGATGGTGCTTTTGCCACAGCCTGATGCGCCGACAAGTGCGGTGATTTTGCCGCTGGGAATGTGTAGATTGAGTTCTTGCAAGACAGGCGCATGGCTATAATAGCCAAAGCTTACATTGCTTAATGTGATTTCGTGGCTATTGGGCATTGGCTCAGGATTTTCAGCTTCTGTTAGGGTTGGCGTATTTAACAGATTGACGATGTCTAATAGTACTGCTTTGGCGCGTTTCAGTCCTGCGCCATATTCAGATAATAATTTGAGCGGTCCGCTAAAGAGTGCGCATAATCCAATCAGGGCAAGCGTTTTGGCTGGATTTAAGCTTCCATCTAGGGAAAAGATCAGGGCGGCACTGACCACGATGCCAAGTAAGGTTTGTACCAAGATGCTTTGGCTGATCATTCCCCAGAGAGAGGTAAATAAAGCACTGTGTTGGGCTTGATACTGAGTGTTTAGGGCTTGAATGAGTGGTGGATAATCTCCGCTGTGATAATGGCTACTGCGCAGTAGGGTTTGGCATTGAATATACTCCAAGATAGCTTCACCGCTTTGTTGATGTGCGCGGTGAATGTTCTTTTCAGCGCGTTCATGGCGCAGCGTGGAATAATGTGTTAGCGCATAAATAAGCGGTGTAGAAAGGATTAAGATAAGCCCTAAGCGCCAATCCACAAAAAGCATGATGGTTGCTACGCTTAGTGGTACACAGATATTGATGATAAGCGGTAGCAAAATATCCATGGCACTTTGTGCGACGAGCAAAGTACCACGTACGGCAATATGTGCAGCAAAAGCACTTTTTTCTGGAGAGAACCAGCCAATTGGCAGACGGATGAGGTGTTGCCCTAATTGCTTGTGCATGAGATAAATGAGCTTCATGGCTTCATCAAATCCACGCATAGTCGCCACCGCTTCTAAATAGGCGCTGATGGCAGCAGTGACAATCATTGCCAGTAACCAGTATACAAATGTTTGATATGAGCCCTGTAGCAGGTTTTGCATCAGTGGTAAAAGTAGGGTAACTGCAATACCTCGTACGATGCCTGTGCCAATGGCAAGGAGAAGAAATTGGCGAAATTGTTGGCGTTCTCCAAATGCGGCAAGACGGAAAAGTGCTTGAATCATACTGGCTCCGAACTGTGTTGGCTATGCCAAAGTTGATAGTAAAGTCCTTTTTTGGCAAGTAGTTCGTTGTGCTTGCCTTGTTCGACAATCCTGCCTTTGTCCATCACCAAAATTTGGTCGGCATGAGCAATGCTGGCTAGACGGTGGCTGATGCTGATGATGCTGTGTTGCTGCCTTAATCCCTCAATGGCTTGGCTAAGCATTTGCTGAGTGAGTGGGTCGGTAGCAGCGGTGGCTTCATCAAAGATGATGATGGGTGGAGCGTGTAATATCAGCCTTGCAAGATGAATACGTTGTATTTCGCCACCAGATAATCTAGCTTCTGTGCCAATCATGCTGTCGTAGCCTTTTTCTAATTGCATAATACGCTTATGAATGCAAGCTTGTTTGGCAGCAGCGATGATTTGTTCTTGTGTAGCGTTTTTACCGAGTTTGATGTTGTCGGCGATGCTAGCGTGCAATAGCGGTGCGTTTTGCCCTAGTATGCCGATAGTGCTTTGAAGTTGGTTTAGCGGTATATGGTGTAGTTCTTGCTCATCAAGGCTAATGCTACCTTCTTCAATATCTTGAAAACGGACGAGTAGGGTGGCAAGGGTGGATTTGCCAGCGCCAGAGCCACCTACAATTGCTGTATGTGTTTTTGGTGGAAAATCGATATTGATGTTGTGCAAGATGCAATGGTTGTCATAGCTAAAAGAAAGGTTGCTTACGCGTAGATGTGGAATGGTAGCGAGTGGCACAGCGTTGTTGGAATTTTTTAATTCTGCTTGCTGTAAAAAATCATAAATGCGTTGTGCCGCTCCTTGAGCAGCTGCACGAACTTGCGAGGAAAGGGCAAGTGTCATAAGCGTGCCAGGTATAAAAAGAGCTATCAGTGTGGCAATAAGGATATTTTCGGGCGTAGGTGCCTTGGGGAGAAAAGCGGTGGTGCTCATGATGATAATGATAATGGGAGAAGATAAGGCACATAAGGCAATACCTTGCGCACGCATGGCTGGTTGCACAAGTGTGCTGAAGCGCTGATAAAAATTACTACTGGCTTCGTTAAAGCGGCTATAACCCATTTCACTTTTGGCAAAGATTTTTAGCACAGCAATGCCATTGACGTATTCTGTAATCGTGGTGCTGACTTTTTGTAAATGGCTGTTTATTTCTTCCATGATGCCGCGCATATCATAACGTGCGCAGAGGCTAAACAGCATAAGATAAAGCAGAAGAGGTGTGATGGCGGCAATACCAAGTTTCCAGTCAAGATAAAAACAAAAACCAATGCCCATCAGCGGCGTGATCGTGGCTGCTAAGATTTCTACAATGGTATGGGCAACAAGCTGATGTAGGGATTCTACGTCTTCTTGTATGAGTTGTCTGGTTTTGCCTGAGGGATGATGGCTAAACCAAGCAAGTGGTAGTTTCGCCAGTTTGTTAATGAGTTTGGCACGAAGTTGAGCTTGTAAGCGGTGGTCGGCAATATGGGTCAGCCATAGGGCAATTGCTCCTAGACCTGAATGTAATCCTAAACCCATCACAAAGTAAAAAAGTGCTTCTAAAGCGGCTTGTTTTTCACCACTAAATAAGGCTTGACTCAAGCTTAATAAAGCGGCGTAGGGGATTAAGGAACTTAGGCTCGCTAGTATTTGTAATAAAGCGGCAAGAGTCATGTGATATTTAATCGGAGACAGTAGCTGCCATAATGGATTATGTTTTAATTTCAGCATGATATTTCCTGTTTGGCAGTGGGAGATTCGGCAAGTCGGTGGAGGAGATTGGGTAATTGCGTATTGGGCGCTGAAAGATAGAAGTGTCCTCCATCAATACAGGTATCTGGGTGAGTATAGTCGGTAAATTGTTGCCAATGGCAAAGCTGTTCTTGGCAAATTTCATGGTCTTGTTTGCCGTAGATAAGCGCCAGTTCTTGTACTTTTTTACCGCTAGGTTGATAGGTTTCTAATAGACGGTAGTCCATTCTAATAATAGGCAGAAATAAGGTGCGTAGCTCTGGGATTTCCCAAATATGATGCATCGCTGGATTTTGGCGATTGATGTCTGCAATCAATTGCTCATCAGGGGCTTGATGTAATTTGCTATGTGGAACAAGACTGGGTGGATTTTGCCCAGAAACCACAGTAATGATGCGCTGCGAACAGGTTTTGAGCAAAATGCTGGTTTCATAAGCAAGCCATGCACCCATTGAATGTCCAACAAGCAATACGCAGGCACTGGTTTTTAGTGCAGCATGAGCATGAATTTCAAAGGCGAGTTGATGCGCTAGTGTTCGTAAAGATTCTGGTGCTGGAGCTTGTAAAAGATGGTCTCTCCCTGGATAAGTCAAGCCAAATAGGGGGTAATCAGGTAGAAGTTTTGCCCAAAAATGAAAAAAACGTGGGCTACCACCAGCATGGGGAAAGATAAATATGGCTGGATACTTGTTTGCTGATACGCTGTTTAATGTGATAATGCTACTCATATTTTTCCTAAATTCCATCAAAAACATATAGATGTCTAGGGTATGACCATTGCTCATTCCCAGCTGCACCAATGTCATGGGTAATGCATTCAACATGGCGCAAGACGGCTAGTTGGCGCTGATGTTGCTGTTGATAGTCTGCATCAGGATTCAAAAGTGCGTTAATCGCCGCTTGTATGGCGGGATAGATGTGCTGAGTGCGCATTTGCAAGGGGCTAATATCTTCAAAAGGAAGGTGGCTTAAAATGGTTTGGTCTGGATAAATATCAATGCTTTGAGCCGATTGTCTTTGCTGACTTTGTTGCAAACGCCTCTCCCATAGAGGCTTAGCCCAAAGGCTTGGTAGAAAAAGTTCTCCATCATTTGTGCTTAAGGTGAGTCCGAATAGCGGCTGTGAGCCATCATCTGGACTTTGGGGATTAAAGCGGTGATGTAAGAGTGTATCTACCGCTATGTTTCCCCATTGGCTGCTAATCAGCCATTTATGCTTGCCTGCCATTTTTTGCGCGCCAAGATATTGGCTTGGGGAGCTGTTGAGTAATGTTGCTAAGACGAGTTGACCTTGTAAAAAGGTTTGTATCGTGGTACGCAATTCAATACTGATGAACTGTGTTTGTGTGCTTAAAGCGGTGATAATTTTTCTGAGCTGAATAACAGAGCCTAAGCGGTCATAAAAAGGATTGATGGCAAAGTTAGTGGAATATTGCTTGGCAATTCGTAAGGTTTGCAAAAAATCTTGTGAATGAATGGGTAATTCTTGTAGAACGGGAATATGTGATTGTAATAGTTGGCGTGCGATGTTATCTCCTTCTCCTCCGACTATTTGTCCTTTCACAGCCACAACGGCAGCTTGTGCTTGGCTATGCTGTAATGCTTGGGCAAGATTGTTGTAGTAGGGGCAGTTCATTTGAGCAGCAAGTTTCAGCCCTAAATGTCCGCCTTTTCCGACAATACCTGCTAATGTGTAGCGCTTATCTGCGGCAATAGCATGGGTATAGTAAGAGCCAAAACCTGAACCGATGACTAAGATGTTCGTGGTATTCATAATGTGCCTGTTTCTATTTCTGTTTGTGCCGCGGTTTGATGCCAATTGATGCGTAACTCCTTATTTTCAAGAGCAAGTTCGTTCCACGCTTGTAAAGCTGAATCAATTGCAGAGAACCAGTTGATGCCAGTTGGATATTTTCCTGCCTGTACCCAGCGTGCTGCATTTGCGGCGATTTGCCCTGTTAGGCGGTAGCTATCTTGGCAATAAGCAAGTGTTTGGAAATTGCTTTGCTGTCCTTGATGCTGAGCGCTGCCGCTGGTATGAATCCTAAAATAAGGCGTTTTGCCAAATAGACATATATTCAGTTCTTCGCAGCTCGGTAATTCACTTGGGTTATCTGAGCCGATTGCGGCTTGTAATCGTTTTGCTAATTCAGGAGCATCTATTACATTGTAGCTTTCTAAATGCGTTAGTTCTTCTATGTGTGCCACAAAAAGGCTTTCATCATCTAGGCTGGCGTGTGCTGTTGCTGTGTCTGGAAAGCATGGTGGCGGTGCAAGCATTTGGCTAATTGGACGTAATTGCTGTGCTTGCCAATATTTAGCAGGGCGGCTTAGTCCTGCTTTGACGGCATATAGATAGTCCGCCAGTCCTGCGGGGGTGAGCGTTTGTAGCCCGCCAATATGCGTAATGATTGATTTATGTTCGCCAAGTAGTTGCTGTGCAACCGCTCGAATACTTAGTCCTGCCAGTCCTGGCTGCACTCCTGCACCAATAATAACGGTCATATCCGATTGTTGGCAGGCTTGCTGATATTTATTAATTAAACTTGGTTCTGCTCCAACGTCTATTAGGATGGGAATTTTTTGTGTGAGGCATTGTGTTAAAACCCTCTCACTAAATTGATAGGCAGGTCCTGCACAGTTGATGACGATGTTTGGTAATTCTCCTACATTATTTAGTGGGATATTGTCTTTGCTGATATCAAAAGCAAGTTTTTGCAGGTATTTTTGATGTGCAGCATAAGGTATAGACAGGCGTTCAAGATGACGCGCAGTAGCACAAACCCAGAAACCATGATTGAGTAATGCTTCTACGCAGGCGCTTCCAACTGTTCCACTGGCACCAATAACCAAAGCGGTGTTTTTTTTGCCAATATTCATTGCCAGCTCTCCGCGATAATTTCAGCGACTACTTGCCCATGAGAACCTGTTAGACAATTGAAATGGTTGCCGCCAATGTCTCTGATATTGAGTGTGCCAAGACAATACGTTTGCCAAAATTGGCTCATATCAGCCTTTAATTGTGGCAAGAATGGAATGTCCCCGCTTTGTCTCAAGAAGGTAATGTCTCCAAAATAGCCTGAGTCATTAAAACGAGCAACGGCGCGTAAGCTAGCAATATAGATTTCACGCAAAGTAAGCAATTCGTCAATACTTAGACTTAAGGTTGGGCTATGATTAGCGAGCTGTGTTAGACGTTCAATGGTGCTATGCGGCATGTTTTTTAGCACGGCAGCGATGTTAGGAAATTCTGCGGCAAGGGTTTGCATAACGCCATCAGATAAGTGCTCGTTAAAGCGGTGGCGAGCGGTAGAAATCAATGTACCTAGCTCATCTTCTGGGAAGTGAAGTCCCATTAAAGCAGGATCTTCTCCTAGTAGGCGGGCAAAAGCATAATCGAGTAAAACATTATCTTCTACTTCGAAAGGAATGCGATAAGCACTAATGACGCTAAGATTGGCAATCTGTATACCTTGAGCGAGCAAACGTTCTGCCATGACGGCAGCAATCAGTCCGCCCATACAATAGCCTAGTAAATAAACTTGTTTATATCCTGCTGCAATGATGGCTTGTGTATAGCGTTGCGCTAGATGTTCAAATAAGGTTTCAGCTGGTAGGGTTAGATAACCGTCATTTTTAGTGCGGATTAGGCCAAAACAAATAGGACGTTCTGATAATTGTGATAAAGCCGTGATGACATCTCGATAGGGTTGGATTCCACCTGAGCCATCATGAACCAATATCAGTGCAGATGTTTCATCATGGCACTTGCCAACCGCAGGTAATAGCAATTGTAATGGAGATAAGTTTTGTGTTTCTTTTTCATTTGGTTGGCTGTTGTTTGGGAAAAAACATTGCGTGCAATGTGCAAGTGTTGGTTGAGCAACCATTTCTCGCAATAGGCTGTCCCATACCAGTTGCTCTCCTCCAGCAATGGTTTTGCGTAAGATGCCAATGCAGCGTGCTAATAGAAGGGAATCTCCACCAAGTGCAAAGAAATTGTCTTCTGGATCAAGAGAGGCATCTTCACCTAAATTGAGTACTTCTTTCCAAATGGCAGCTACTTGTTGTTGGGATTGGCTTAAAACAGAAGTAGTGCTTTTGCCGATAAGAGATGAAGAAGCAATGTCGTGATTGATAGGCTTTGCAAGCAGATTTTGCAATTGGCGGCGGTCGATTTTTCCATTTGTGGTGAGAGGGAGTTGCGCTAGTAACGTGAAGCTGCTTGGAATCATATAAGTTGGCAATTTGTTTTGTAGCTGTTGCTTAAGTGCTAAGGGCTGAACTTGCTCAATAAAGCGGTGCTTTTGTGCCCAAATCACGACTTGATGAAATGCTTGATTCACCGCTTGTTCGCCTTGATGATATTTAGGGTTGTCTTCATCAGGAAAAAGGTATGTGCTTGTAAAAGCAGATTCTGATAATGCGGTTTGCCAAGCGGCATAATCAAAAAATACTTCTTCATGCATAGCGCGTTCATCTGTGAAATCAGTCAAGCCTTCTTTAAATTCCATCGTAATCATCAAAGGTGCATTTGGGCGACTGGCATCAATTGCAGCTAATATACCTTCTGGAGCAAGCAGGGTATGAATGGCATCTAAGGCTTTGGGGATATGGCGTGCGTTGTGTAACACATTCGCGCAAATGACAATATCAAATGAAGAAGCGGCAAACCCTTGTGCCTGAAAATCTTGATTCAGATTAAACTGCTGGCAATGCAATTGTGGCCAGCGTGTTTTCGCGTGATTTAGAAAATAATCTGAAATATCTGTAAAAATATATTCATATTTTAGATTGTGTGTATATGTTAAGCTTTCCAATATCGGAATAATGACTTGTGTGGTTGCACCAACGCCACCACCAATTTCTAGTAGGCGTAATTTTTTTCCATTTTTCGCGGCATATTTGGCGTATTCTTCAATACCTGAAGCGAGCAATCCATTGAGATGACGGTTGATTAAATTATCTGCATAAGAAGCATTGGCAACGTCCATTTCTCCTTCTGGGAAAAGAAGCGATAAGGGATTTAATTTGCCTTCTACCAGTTCTACCAAACCAATAATACATTGTTCAATATAATCTAACTGTTGTTTTCCATAATGGATTTTCTCTTCTAGCGGTCGAGCCAATGTTAATAAATGTTGTGCTTGTTCAAGGCTAGGATTTTTATATTTAATATCATTTGTTTTGAGTAATCGCTGCCAGCGTTTTAAAAGTGCTAGATGTTCAGGAGCTGCATGAATATTACCCTCTAAAATAGCACACATGGCACAATAAGCAGCTTCATTGATTTGTTTAAACATTGTCAAGAAAGTTTCTTGGTCAAGTTGGTGTAAAAATTCTTGGTGCTGGCTGCTTAATTTTTGAGAAATGCTATTACCTAAAGGGGAGGCTAGTGCTTTGGCTTTAATTGCGCTATGTAGTTGCTGATTATCTACAAAGGCGATGGCATCTTCTACTTCAGGTAGGGATTTTAATACGGCTTCAATTTCGCCAAGCTCAATTCGATAGCCGTGCAATTTTATTTGATTGTCTTTTCGCCCTAAAAATTCAATTTCACCATTTGGTAAATATCTCCCCCTATCTCCTGTGAGAAAACTCTGCAGTTTAGTGTCTGGATGTTTAAAAAAGGCATGATTTGATGCAGCAAGATAGCCATTGCTAACACTTGCTCCGCTAATCATAATTTCACCAATTTGACCAAGAACGGCTTCTTCTAAGTCTTCATTCACAATGTGCATTGCTTGTCCATGTAAAGCTCTGCCATATGGAATGCTTGCTTGGTTGTGGCTTAATGTGGGGGCTGGCAAATGATAATTTGACCAAATTGCCGCTTCTGTTGCTCCACCTAATGCAATAAAGCGGCATTGTGGTGCAAATTTAGCTAAATGCTGCGGTTGCTGCACGGGTATCCAATCTCCTGATAGGAGTGCCGCTCTCAAAGTTTTGGGTAGGGAAGATGCTTCTCGTTCACAGGTTTCTAATAAAATTTGCATTTGTGCAGGCACAGAATTCCAAATCGTAACGCTATGTTTGTTTAAATCTTCTAACCAAGTATTGGCATTAAGACCAGTGCTGTCTCGAGGAATAACAATTGTGCCACCAACGTTAAGTAAGGAAAAAACATTAAAAATTGCAAGATCAAAAGTTGGTTGAGAAAGTGCAAAGACTTTATCTTGATTGTTGAGTGCTAACATCTCTTGTATCGCATACAAGGTATTCATGGCTTGTTGATGCGTAATGGGAACCCCTTTGGGGGCGCCTGTTGAACCAGAGGTAAAGATAATATAGGCAATTTCTTCGGTATTTACTTTGTAATCCTCAGTATCTGTTTCAGTTTCGGCGATATCTTGATCAAGATGGTAGCAATGATGATGTGGGCGCGTTTGTTCCAAAATATTGCGCATTGCTGCTAAACGTTCTGTAGGCACATTTGGCGATATAGGAACAAAAATTCCTCCTGCTAATAGTGTGCCGATTTGAGCGGCAATTTGACAGAACCCCATCGGTAGTTGAATGAAAACGCTATCTCCTGCTTGTAGGTTTTGTGCATATAGATAGTCACGATATTGTCGAGCTTTCTGTAATAGTTCGTTATGACTAAAATGTTTGTCGTCATGAATAATGGCAATGTGATGGGGATAGGTCTTAGTATGGGATAGCCAATCTTGCAATAAGGTTTTATTAGGAGCGACAGGTAATGGGGTTAGCTGTAATGAGCGGCGAGGTAAAATATCGCATTGCCAATATTTTGGTTCCTCACAAAGGCGATTGAATGCTTGTGTAAAATCTTGAAATGCAGCATCTAATACCACTTCTGGAAATCCATCTTCACGACTATCCCAAACAATTCCTAATCCGCCTTGTTGGTCGGAAAGTTGTATGTCTAGTAAGACTTGTGGCGTTTGGCTTAGCCCTATTGCTAAATCATTTTCTAAAATATTTTCTTGAAGCGAAGCGGCTGTTCCAATGGTTGAGGTAAGGACAACATCGCTAAATGTCTGTTTGTTCCCTGTTTCACGTTCATATAAACGAGCAATTTCTATACCCGATAGTGCTCGATGTTCTAAGGCAGCAAATAGGGTGTTTTGAATGCGATGAGCGCGTTCTAATAGAGAATCTTCTCCACCATCAATGGCGAGTAAGAGCGTGGATGTGAAGTCTCCAACAATTCTTCCTACATCTTCGCAAATAGGCACACGGTCTAGTAAAGTGGCGGTGATGGTGGAGTGTGAAGTGCTTCCATAGCGGCGAGCAACTCGAGCAAGAATAGCGAGTGCTAGTGCATTGGGAGTAAGCCCTGCTTCACGAATTTGTTGCTTGAGTGTTTGCCATTGTTGGGCAGGAAGTATAAAAGCACGCCGCCGATAAGAAGCAGCAGATGAAGTGTTCTCACTCAGCGATTTTCCACCCAATATCATCGTAGGGGGGAGTTGAGCAGTTTGTTCTTTCCAATAAGTTAAAGCCTGTATTTTACGCTGTTGTCCTATAGGGCTATCCTGCTGTTTTCGCTGATAAGCAAGATAATCACGAAAGCTGAGACTAGGCACGATTAAGGTCTGGTTAGGAAAATCTAGCGCTTGAACAAAGTCATTTAATAAGGTTTGTAGTCCCAAAAAGTCCGTTAGGATTAAGTCTACAGATAAATGTAGGCTTTTCTCTTCTTCACTATCAATGAGTACGATAGTGAAATAAGGAGGGTTTTCTAAGGTATATTGTTTGTGGCGCAATTTTGCACGTACGCGTTGCTGAACAGAGGAAAAATCTGCGTTCTCCTGCACAACTTCAATATGTAGCGGTACATCAATCGCTTCATCAATCTGTTGCCAACCTTCCGCTGAAATACGAACTTTGAGCATGGGATGTACTTGCACGACTTTCTTCCATGCTTGCTGGCAGTCTTGAGCGGTAAATTTATGTGGATTCTTAAAGCGAAATTCCGCATAGCCATGGCAAGTGGTGTTGCCATTAGCATAGGCTCCTGTACGTCCTATAAGGTAAGCGGCTTGCACTTCGGTTAAAGGAAAGGGATTATGCGCATTAGCATCATCTCTTTTAGGTGAATTGAGTGTTTGCAAATGGCTAATCAATGCTTCGCGCTGAGCTTTGACTTGCTCACGTAGTTCTGGTGTAAAAATACCTTGTGGTGCTTTGAAGCGCAATTCGCCTGCTTCTAACCATAGTTGGATACCTAGACTGTCAAGATGTGCCATTAATTCGTGTAAAGTCATTACAAGACTCCTTCTTCTGTTTGTTCAGTACGTTGTTCGAGTTGCTCAATGGCGCTAAGAAAATCGATAAAGTTTGGTTGCTGTATGAGGGTGCGTAGAGAAATTTCTGGATGAATTTGCTGCTGCAACTCTCGAATAAAACGCGTTGCGCGTAAAGAATCTCCGCCATCTCGGAAGAAATTATCAGGTACAGCATCAGGTGCTAATGCGAGATGTTGCTGCCAAAGACGTGTTAAATGTGATTTAAGCGGCTGTGATTGGTTTTCTTGTGTGCAAGATAACAATCCAGTTAATATTTTTAGAATGGTATCTAAAATATTCTCTATTACCGCTTGTGTTAATAATTGACTGACATAATCTGCACTAAGATGCAAACCTCTTTCATCATCATAGACTTGTAAATCTAAAGTAACTTGAGGGGTTTGTGAGCAGGCATAGACAAGATGGCCAAAGCTAAATGTGTCAGCACGTTGTTTCCCATTTAGCCCAAGTCCGCAAGTGAGTACAACAGGGAATAAACCGTCTATAGGGTTGCCTGTTTTGCGGACGATAGCTCGTGAAAGATGAATGGCGTTATGTTCGCTGTCTTGTAAGTCTGCAAGTGTTTCTTGGATATGACTCGCTAATCCCAATAAATCTGTTTGCTGAATGGATTGCCAAGTAATTGGCAATAAACGTAATATAGTAAAGTCTCCTAGTGATTGTTGATAGCCTTCTGGTCTGACAAAGGTCGTTAGGTTGAGGCTAAAATCCGTTTCTATAGACAGTTGTCTGCTTAAAGCAAAGGCATACGCCGCTGTAAGTAAGCTTGCGGGGGTTAGTTGTGCTTTTCGTGCCAGTTGCTGTAGTGGCGACCATAGACTGTTGTCTAAATCCACCTGACAACGTGCAAAAGTTGGAACATCAAGTGTTAGCAGATTTGACTGATAAGGTAGTGGCGGGGCTGGAGGGATATTTTGATAAGCAATTTGCATGGATTGGCTTGGCGGCAAATTAGGGATATGTTTCGCTACTAATAATGGTAACGGTTGTCCAGAGTACGCTAAATCGAGTTCATGTAAGATTTGCCACATGGATTGACCATCTAATAAAAGATTATTCATGCCAATTCCAATAGTGCGCTTGTCTGTTGAAATACGTAGCACGAGCGGTGATTGTATGCCAGCATCTGGGACTTCATGAGCGGTTTTTTCACGCACATTGTCGCAATACTCAATTTCAGGCGGATGAACGGCGGCGAATTTTCCAAAGGCTTGTTCGTTCTGATAGATAATTCCAGCTTGTAAAATGGGGTGCCTTTGCACTAATTGTGCTAGAGCATTAGCAAATTTTTGTGTATCTAGTCCATCACCCTCAGCTTGATATTCAAAATAGCAATGTGCTCCTATTCCACCTAAAATCTGTTCTTTGGATTGTCCTGCGAGATAGGCTTGTTGCACATCAGATAGCGCAAAACACTGTTTTGATTTATAAAGAGGAGTTGTCGTGTTTGTGGAGGTTTCTACCTTTTGTGCAGCTACATGGTTAGCAAAGTCTTGAAGCTGAGAATGATTGAAAAGGTCCGCTAAACGTAATGTTGTATATCCTTTAGAACGCAATTCTCCAACAATTTGAGTTGCTTTTAAAGAATCGCCGCCGAGTTGGAAGAAGTCTTCCTGAGCGTTTGGTAAATGATTGAGTGATAAAACTTTCTGCCATAAAGTAGCTATTTGAGTGTTATCTGACAAAGGTATGACAGGATTTGCATTAACCACAAGGCTAGGATATTCAGAGAATGCAGTATTTTTTATATGAGCGCTGCAATAGAGTAAGTTTTCCCATTCATGATTTTCATCTATCACCATACCTAGCTCGATGAAAAATTCTTTCCACTTCTGTGCAGGACGAATGCTGTTTAGATGAGGGTTAAGTAAGCTGGGGTCAATTAAAGCGGCGATTTGTGTTGCAGCGCTAATTGCAGTAATTTCAATAATAAAAATGAGTGCTTGCGGATTGTATTGCATAAATTGTCGCAATAGCGTTTCAATACGACTATCGCGATGCAAACTGGCAGGAATGACAATAATATCTGGTGTAGGACATTCTTCAGCTGTCAGTGGATGCACCCCCCGTAGATGGCTCTGTTTAGCTAATTCTGTGCTAGGTTCAATAGGATAAAACTTTATAGAAAGCTGATGCCGATGAGCTTGCTTAATGAGTTCTTGATAAATGACTCCAATACCGCTACCAAGTACTAGGCAACGACATTCTTTCTGAGTTTGTACGATATTTAGTATTTTTAGTTGCTGGAAAAAACGCGCATAAAATGACTCTTCTATCAATACCCGATGCAGAACGGCTTCTGGAGAAAAATGGGGATGCTGCCATAAACTTATAGGAGATAAATCGCCTAATAAGCACTGCTTTAAATAAGCAATATCAGCATCTAATTCGGGATTAGAATTTTTGATAGCAGGATAATGGTTTTGCCAAGCGCTAAAAACAGGAATCAGTTTAGCTGTTGGTTCAAGATTTTGCGTCAATAAATCACTAATGCAGGCTTCTATTGTTTGTTCATAAGGAGGAATAACCTTTTGTAAAATAATTCCTAAACTTTGCATTTGAGCGGTAAATTGCTGTTTTAGGGCTGTAAAAAAGCTAGGATCTATCACGCCATCAAGATAATCCCAGCGAATATTTATCCCCTCATCAGCAGGGCTAATTTGGCAATCTAATAATACACCAGGTGTACGGGTATGCGCCCAAACAACCTTCTGTTTTCCTGAAAAAATACTTTCTGCCGCTGAACTTAGTGTGCTAGTAAAAACAACAGGATAATTTGCCCTCCCACTAGAAGCGATTTGAGCAAATCCTGGTGTATGACCACTAACGGCATGAGCCAAATCCTGATTGAATTTTTGAATTGTTTCTCCTCGTATAGAGCGGCAAAGCTGTAATAGGCTAAAGTTTCCTAGTGCTTGTGGTGCATCATCTGGGCGATAAGAAACAGGCAGACAAAGTGTTATGATATTTTGATGGCAACTGTGTGCTAAAGCTTGACCAAAAGCATGAAGCAATAATGCAGTTATAGTAACTTTTTGTTGTTTAGCTAAATTTTCTAGATTGCAACGATCTTGTGCAGATAGGGTAAATATTAGTGATTGCGGTAGATAATATTGCTGTTCAATTGGCTTAAGTGGTAATTGTGGTGGTGGATAATCTGAGAATAAATCTATTGGGTTGTTGGTTGCAGATTCTTGATATTGAGCATAATGCATAAATGCTTCAATATCACTAGGCAGATTGCTTTTGCCCAGACAAACTTCTGATATCCATGCTTCAATGATCATCAATAAAGAACTAGCATCATGGCAAAGATAATTTATAGCTAAGCCGATATGTAGAGGGTCATTTTCTACTATCAGCATTTCTATACAAGGCGCTTGCTCAGCATTTGGGCAGGCTTGTAATAAATATTGTTTAAGAGATTCTCCTTTTGGGAGAATTTTTAGCTTAAGCGGTGATGCTTCAACACATTGCTGATGTTCATTTTTTCTTACCAATCTTAAGCCTGGTGTTTGAGCAATAAGTCGATTTAAGCTTTCGCACCATATTGATGCTGGATACTCACTACTTGTTTTTAAAATAAATGAGCAAATAGTTGCTTGAGAAATAACCCCTGCTATTCCATCTGAGCCTAAAGCATAAGCACGCTGCAGAGGTGTCAGTGGAAACGCCATATTACAATCTATTGCATGAATAGCAGAAGAAGGACTTTCTATGTTTAAAGAACAGATTTGAGCAAAATCAGATAAGTTGGGATGAGTAAATAATTTATCTACGCTTACAGAAATTTGTTGTTTCCTTAATTCCGCACAAACCTTAGTTGCACTTAAACTATCGCCACCCAAAGCAAAAAAATTGTCTTCATCGTGAATATATTCCTGACCTAATACTGTTTGCCAAGCTAGACGACAATCATTAAGCAACTTTTTATTATATGAATGATCTGTATGATGAATATGGTTAGAAAACGATGGCTCTGATAATAATTTCTCTGCCCATTTTCGATCAATCTTACCATTGTTTGTCAGCATAAGTGTATCGCTAAATACGAATTGTTCAGGAATCATATAACTAGGCAAGGTTTGTGCTAAAGCATTTTGTAACATTTCGGTAGTTAAATCATTATGTGCAACAATCACCGCTCCAAGCGCATGATATTCACGAATAGGGACAACGACCGCTTTCTCCACCTCAGATAACAGGCTTAATGCTTGCTCAACTTCACCACACTCAATTCGATAACCATTTATTTTAACTTGATTATCTTTGCGTCCAAGAAAATATAAAACCCCTTCATGCCAAAATCCTATATCTCCAGTACGATACCAGCGCATTGCACTAGCCGTTTCGCCACTATTAGCATGAATAAAACTTTTTTCTGTACGCATTTCATCAAGATAATATCCAGCAGCAAGACCAATACCTCCAATCCATAATTCACCGCTAATCCCATCGGCGCAATCAAGAATTTGTAATGACTCATTATCGTAGCCAATAACTTTTACTACACGATATTGTTGCCCTGCTAAAGGTTTTCCATAAGGAACTTTTTGCCATGGATTATTTAAATCCTCTTTACTACAAATAATATGGCTATTTGACCAAATCGCAGCCTCTGTTGCTCCTCCCATCGCAACGAGTATACTATTAGGACTTGCTAATTGAACACGTTCAAATAAATCATAGCTAATCCAATCACCAGAACAAAGATAGCGGCGCAGGCTTGGTAATTCATCATTAGCTATTAATAGCATTTCAACTAATGCAGGTACAGAATTCCAAATACTTATTTCGAATTTATTAACTAATTCCCCCCAAGCAAAAGCATCTTTTTTTTCACTTTCATTAAGAGCAACAATTGTACCACCACAACTAAGTAATCCAAAAATATCATATACACTTAAATCAAATTCCAAAGCAGAAACAGCTAATATTTTATCGTGAGCGGTAAGTTTATTTTGCTGATTAACAGCCGATATAGTATTTAGTGCAGAATAATGGCTAACTGCTACACCTTTAGGCTGACCAGTTGAACCAGAAGTATAAATAATATAAGCCAAATATGAACTTGCTGCTTGTTTATTATCTGTTTCACAAGGTAAGCGTAGTTCAAACAATGGAGAATGAACGCTAATTTCAGAAAAATCTTTTTCAGTTAAGATATAAGCTACATTTGCAGATTGACAAATATATTGCAAGCGTTCTTTTGGAATATGGATATTTAGAGGTAGATATGTACAGCCACTATATAAAACACCTAATGCTGCAACAATTTGCTCAGCTCCTTTAGAAAGCTGAATGCCTATGACTGAATTAGCAGGGGCTTTATTTATTAGGAAAGCAGCAATTTGTCTAGCTATTTCATCTAGACGAATATAACTAATTTCTCCATGAGAATTAGAAATAATATCAGGATAATATTTTTGCAATATGGTTGGAGTTTTATGAGATAGAGAAAATAATAAAGCTGGTGAGTGAGGTTGTTCAGTAACTTTATTACGAAAAGGAGTATAAAGCCAATCAGGCTCACAAGCAGGTGGTAAAGAATTAATTTGAAGACGCTGGCTGGCAGTGTGAGAGTTAATTAATAGATTAGGTGATTTATTGTTGATAATATCATTGATTTGTTGACAAATTGCCTCTAAAACAATGTTAATAATATTCTTATCTAATGTATCTCTACGAACATCTAATCCAATTTCAATACGCTCTCCATCAATATTGAACACTTGGCAATCCATAATTACTTGTGGCGTTTGTCCCCAGCAATGTGGTGTACCTAGAGTTTCTGTTGTTAATTCATCAAAGATACGTTGATTTGCTGCATAGGTTAGTACATAGGGAGAGATACCAATATGACCATACTGTTTTACTTGAGATAAAATTTCTTCAGGTGCTTCAATATTCTGTCTCATACGCAGACGTAAATCTCGATGTGTTTGTTTGACTAATTCATCAAAACTAGCATTAGGATAGGAACGGTGTAAATAAGTAGTCGTGCGCATTCCTAAAAGATGCTTAGAATGTTTCACCCTCAATCCTGCTAAAGTAATAATAAATTCATCATTCTCAGAACAATGCCTTAAAGCTTGGGAATACAAAGCAAGGAATAAGGCCGCAGGACTAGCATTATAGTGCTTAGCTGCTTCTTCAAAAGATTTCCATTGTTCCTGTGAATAAAAGTAAGAATAGCGGTCGATAATAGCTAGATTAGGATGTAGGTTTTGTGATAATAATTGTGGAGGGGATGGTAATTTTTCTATTTTAGATTCAAGTTGTTTATGAGTTGTTACATCAAGTTTCACCAATTCATAAACACTATTAATATTTGTAATAATTAAGCAATCTTGTTGATTATATTTTTCTGCTAATTGATGAGAAAACAATGCAATTCCGTGAAAATCAATCACAGCTAGTGAAAAACCTAAGTGAATAATTGTTTGCGTTTCTGTAATTGATAATGCAACATCCCACATTTTTCCTTTGCTAATATCAATAGACTTACTAAAAAATTTCTCTCTAAAAAATGTACTATATTTATCAATCTCTGCATCGCTAATATAGTTTTTTTTAATTTCTTGCTGCTTGTGGTTGGAAGATACGATTGTATTTCGGTCAAGAAACTGACAATTAAATACTGCACTTGTACTTAATTCTTTTAATGCATTTTCTAATTTTAATATATCTAAATTTTTATTTCGGAACTCAAGATATCCTACGCACTCTAATCCACCAAGTAGAATATTAGAATTAACGCCAGTAAAATAAGCACGTTGCATAGGACTAGTTGGAATAGTCAGCATAATTTGTTCCTTTTTACAATAGATAATAAATGGTTAAAGCATTAAAATAATGCTCTTATTGTGTAATTTTACACAATAAGAGAAATAGTATTTTTATTTAGTATAATTTTAGAAAATGGTTTTTTCTCTTAGAAGCGATAGCGGTAACCAATGCCTACCGCTCGTCCTTCACGAATAGAACCAAAGCGAACATCAGGAGCAAATTGATAACCATAAATTGGACTACGATTATTTAGCAGGTTTTTTCCCCAAAGATAAATCTCGCTATTGTTAGTAGAGAAACCAAAGCGGGTATTCAGGATATGTGCAGATTTTAATAAGAAGTTATTATTAACATCTTCTGTGCGTTTGCCTGTAAAATGATAATCAATATGGGCATTAAAATTGACATTTTGGCTGAAAATATTAATTGGTGCTGTATAGTCTGCACTGAAACTTGCAGACCAACGTGGTGTATCAGGAATTCGATTGCCTATTTTAGCTGCAGATAATGTATTAACTGGTACTTTGCTAATTTTAGCGTCAGTATAAGCAATATTACCACCTAATTTGAAATGTTCATTGATTTGCCAATTTGCTTCTAATTCAGCCCCTTTGCTTATTGTATCAAAATTCTCCGTAGTGTTTGCCCAACTTGTCATTGGATTAATTAATACATAAAGATGTTCATTGTGTGTTTTATTGTAGAAAACAGAAGCTGATGTTTCTAGGCGGTTATCCGCGCTTTGCCATTTTGTCCCAATTTCATAACTATTTGTTTTTGCTGCTTGGTAAGGTGTGTCCTGAATGCCTGAAGCAATGCTAGTTGAAAATTCACCAAAACTACCTGCTTTATGACCATGTGCATACATACTATAAACTTTCCATTGGTCATTGATATCAAAATTTAAGCCAAGACGACCTGTTATATAACGGTCGGTTAAACCTTGTGCATCTGTATTAATACCAGTTCCTGGTGTTTTTCCTTCCCATCTCGCTGAATAATCTAATTTATCCCAGTTAAAACGCAAACCACCTGTAATAGCTAATCTGTCAGTTAATGGATAAGTTATTTCACTAAAAATGCCTGTACTACGTGTTTTGTATTTACGGTCAATTCGCGCATACATTGCACCTCCAATTTGACCACCTGTTTCATCTTCTAAAAAATCAAAGAAAAAATCTCGATTGCTGTGTAAATAATTTGCTCCGATGGTCCAGAAAATAGGGGATCCTTCCAATGAACCTAAGCGAAATTCTTGAAACACATTTCTTTGTGTGCTTCCCATTTGACGATTAGTGTTAAATGTTTGGCCCATAACCACTTGGAAAACACGATTATCATAGGCGGGTCCGCCAGTAGTATATTTGTTTTTCAGAATATTAGTTGTGCTAGAGAATTGAAAATTGTCCCATTGGTGTTTCCAGTTGAGTGTTGCACTACTGTTATCTTGGTCACCAAGTAATTTACTGCCATCAATATCTGTAGAAGTACTATCGTCTAGCAGAGTTATTGCAGCAAATTGCTGCGTTTGTTTATTGTATTCAGCAGTGAAAAGTAATTCATCCTGAGCGGTGGGTTGATAGCTCAATCCTAAACGTGCGCCACGGCTATTGGGATAGCCTAATGGCTTTCCGCCATTTTGTGTATTATCTAAAGCATGAGCTTGTTTTTGATAATGTGCGGAAAAACGAGAGCTTACTTGTTCATTGATGGGTTGATTAAACATTAGCTCGGCTTGTTGGAAATGCTGTGTGCCAAGTTTGACATCGATACTTCCTTCTTGCTGGGGGCTAGGTGGATTTGGCATAAGGTTGATAACCCCTGCAGAGCTATTTCTCCCATATAAAGTGCCTTGAGGACCTTTGAGAATTTCAACTTGCTGCATATCAAAAATAGGCAAACTGAGACGATTATTGGCTTGTGGCGCGCCATTTTGATAAATCACCACCGCTGTATCGTCTGAGCTTCCTGACCCATTACTTAATAGTCCTACGCCACGAATTTTGGCCGTTGATTGTGGATTGCCAAAAGAATGAATTTCGACCCCAGCAGTTTGTTGCATCAAAGACTCTAAGCTGTGGTCTGTATGTTGTTCGAGTGTTTGTTCGCTAATGCGATTGGTGGTAAATGGTAAGTCAAAACTAGATTCGGAGATAAAACGTGCATTGACCATGATTGGAGCAAGCTCTATGGTATCGATAGTGGTGTCATTTGCTTTTTCTACATTTTGAGTAGCTGCAATGGTGGGTAAAATCATTGAAATTGCAAGTGAAAGTGGCGTGATTTTCATATTGTGTTCCTATTTTTTTTGCATGGTAAGTCCAATCCCAATTTTAATTAAGCAATTAATTTTTATAGAGATATAATTTAACCTCTATGGGTTTGAGAATAATTTAAAGCATTATCATTGCATTACTCTTTGAGTTGAGAATGGCACTATGAAAGAATATAACATATTAAAATCTTACATTCAATGAGAATCTTTATTGTTTAGGCTCTAGGCTAGCAGAATCATTCTGTTAGACTAGAAAAATGAGATACAACAGTAAATTAAGAACATATCATCTCAAAAAATTATTCGGCACTTTTGTGCCGATATTGAAGCCTCAAAAACCGCTTTGCTGACTGGTTTTAATCGCAATACCATCAATCATTGGTATAACATCTTTCGTCAGGAAATCTATCGCCATCAGAGTGAACTTAAAGAACAACTCTATGGAAGCATAGAAGTCGATGAAAGTTATTTTGGCGCCAAGCGGCAACGAGGCTTTCATGGCAGGCTCAAACGTGGCAGAGGAACGTTGAAACAGCCTGTATTCGGTATATTCGAATGTGAGGGCAGGGTTTATACGGGGAAATCGTTCCTGATTGTAAGAAGCAGACCTTGCAAGACATTATACTGGGTAAAGTCAGCTTGGACAGCGTCATCTATTCTGATAGTTGGCGTGGATATAGCGGATTGGTTGATGTGGGTTATAGCAGGCATTTGCGGGT